>NZ_JAGXKC010000001.1:0-183284 GCF_019091045.1 Stenotrophomonas sp. GbtcB23
CAGTTGTTCGCCAGGATGGTTGAGCGTGATTTCGCAAACAAGGATTATCACGACAAGTTGGTCGAGCGAGGCGTTCGCGAGCTGCTGCGCAAAGCGTACCTTCGGATGTAGTTCAACGAAGCAGTGATCGGCAACGAAGATCTGCACCTGAACGTCCCGTTTGCTCACAAGCGTGGCGAGAATGTGCACCTTGCGATCAAGCCCCTCGACCTCGCAAAGGATGAAGCCAGCAGAGTCTTCGATACCGGTGGTCGTCTTGTCGACCGCATCCAGCGTCTCAAGAAGCACAATCTTTTGCCGCCCGATATGCTGGTTGCTGTCCAGCGGCCCGACGGTAATGACCAGCGCATCTTGGGAGCCATCGATGAGATCGAAGGTGATCTGAGAAAGGCGGGTGTAGAGGTGGAGCGTGCGGACAACATTCGCGCCATTACCGCGTTTGCTAAGGCGGCTGCCCTTCACTGATCGCGTCGACCAGTGCGTCGCAAAAAAAAGACCATCGACTACGGAATGCAGAGCACGCTTCCAGCCTGCCGTTGATGCGCCGCGCACAGTTTGAGGCGCAGCGCGTTGACTCTGCTGTCTCCCAGCGTCAGCATGGCATCGTCACCGCAAAATCGGTGACCGGGATTTGCAGCCCGAAGAGCAAGGCGCATCAGCGCCCAGCCCGTTGCAGGGCGCTGGATCTCAACTCAACTGAGGAATCCCGCCATGTCATCCGAAAATCTCACCGCGCCCACGCGCACATCCGTCGACTTCACCCACTACTTCGGCCAGATCGCCGATACCCTGGAGTGGGGGAGCTCCACCTGGCTTACGTTCGAAGAACATCTGACTGCCAACGACACGCCGTTCGAGGCGCTTACGCTCAGCGATGTCATTGGTGCCATTCACTCCACCCGCAGCGCACACCCTCACGCACCGGGTACCTTGGTCAACCGGTTGATTGGAGCGGACGATGTCTCCAGGACGGATCTGTTCCGGGTCATCCGCGAGCTGCTGCGCATCTATGATCTGCGCATCGTGGAACTGCTGGCACTCATCGACATACTGGAGCACTGCCCGGGAACTGTGGAAGACCTGACTATCAGGAACCTGCTGGCGTTGATCTCCGTTGTGGATGTCTACAACTCGCCGCTCACGCCTGCGGCTGTTACGGAAGCCACCAAGGCGGCTGCGGCGGTGCACTAGTGCCCTGCACGTGTCCGTGCCTGCCCAGGGGGGGGGCGGATGATGGAAATGCGGCCCGCTCATGTTGTCGCGGGCTATGTGGAGAGTCGCCGGACCAACGGTCCGGCGCTACCGGTGTTGCTGCTACAGAACGTTCACAACTCCGGTTCCACACTGCCTGAGCCAATAGGGCAGTACTGGAGATGGCTCATGCGTCGCATCAATGTTGCCGTGCTCGCTGCTGCCATCGCGGTCGCCGGAGCAGCGGGGTGTTCCCAGCAGAATCAGGAGGCACGCGAGAATGGTGTTCCTGTTGGCATGGCCAACCCGGCGTCCGAGTACTGCGTGAAGCGCGGTGGTAAGGTCATGATCGAGAAGGACCGGGATGGCAACGAGCGGGGCATCTGCCACCTGCCGGACGGCAAACGGATCGATGAGTGGGAGCTGTTCCGGCGGGACGCCGCGCAGAAGCCGAGCTGACGCCGGTCCAATCCGACTTTTCAATCAAGTAGGCTTAATCGATAGGTGTGACGTATCAACGACCTATAAAGTCTTGCTAAGTTTTATAGCAACTTGATAGCAAGCAAGGCCATGTGGGCGCATGAGCATCGCAGGCAAACGCCGGACCAACGGTCCGGCGCACCCGGTACCACGCGACCGTTGACCGCAAGCGCCCTACTTGTACTTCTTGCCGACCTCTTTGGCCGCCCGATCAATCGTATCGGCCACCACCTTGGGCTGGGTCATGAAGACCGCATGGCTGGCCGGCACCTTGGTGATGCGCGCATTGATGCGTTCGGCCATGTGGATCAGCATTGCCTGATCAAACGCCTTGTCTTCAGTGGCGATCACCGCCCAGCTCGGCTTGGTGCGCCACGCCGCTTGCGTCACGGTAGTGCCAAACGCCGCCATGTTGATCGGCACCTGCGAATCACGCAGGAATGCCGCGTCCGCATCGTTGGTGTCATGCGCAAAGCCTGCCTTGAACTTGTCGGGCTTGATGAAGCCAAACCCGTCGCTACCGGTTTCGATCACGAACTCAGGCGTGGGCGCAAAACCGGTGTACAGCTGCGCCGTGGTCTCGCCCGCATCCGGCGCCAGCGCCGACACGTAGACCAGCCCAGCAACGTTGTCGTGCACACCCGCTTCGGTAATCACGGTGCCGCCCCACGAATGCCCGACCAGGATGGCCGGCCCATCCTGACGATCGAGCACGCGCTGGGTGGCCTTCACGTCGTCAGCGAGCGAGGTCAGCGGGTTCTGCACGATCGACACGTGGTAGCCACGCGCGGTCAGGTCGTCGTACACCCCACGCCAGCCGCTGCCATCGGCGAAGGCGCCATGCACCAGCACGACGTTGTGCACCGGTTGGCCGCGAAGGGCGTCGCTGGCCTGGGCGGGAGAGAGGGCGGCCGCCAGGGCGACCGCGAACACTGCAGGGATGAGCTTGAACATGGACGACTCCTCGGGACGGTGGGATTGCGGGGGCGGCGTTGGCCGGCAGGGCTACTTTGCCGGCCACACGCGCACGATCGGTCGCATAAAGTCCTGAAAACTTGATCAGGCGTCCGAGTTGCGTTGGACCCGCCTACTTCACACCGTAGGCACTGTCCCGCCGTCGATGGTGTACTCCGTGCCAGAAATCGAAGCCGCGCGTGGCGAGACCAGGAACGCGATGAGGTCGGCCACCTCGCCTGGCTGCGCCGGTCGCCCCAGCGGAATGCCGCCCAGCCCGTCCATGACCCGTTTCCTGCCGCCTTCGTAATCGGTCTGTGCTTCGGCCGCGATACGTTCGACGAAGGCGACGGAGGCTTCGGTTTCAATCCAGCCCGGCGCGACCCGCACCACCCGCACGCCCTTCGGCGTGACTTCCTTGGACAGTGCCTTGCTGTAGGTGGACAAGGCGGCCTTCGCGGCGGCATAGGCGGTGGTCGCCTCGGGCAGCGGCAGGGTGCGCTGGATCGAGGTGACGTGCAGGATCACGCCGGATCCCTGCGCGATCATCGTCGGCAGCAGTGCGCGATCCAGCCGCACGGCGGACATCAGATTGAGGTCCAGCGCGTTGGCCCATTCGGCATCATCCAGCGCGGCGAAACCGCCGGCAGGTGCCGATGAGCCGCCCACCACGTTGATCAGCACGTCGATGCCGCCGAGGTGATGCAGCGTTGCCTCGCCGGCCTCGCGCGCGCCTTCAGCGCTGGCGAGATCTGCTTCCATGTAATGCACGCCCTTGATGGGCGCGTGCGGCAAGGTACGCGCTGTTGCCACCACGCGTGCGCCCAGCCCCGCCAGCAGCTCGACCACCGCCGCGCCCAGCCCGCGCGTGCCGCCGGTCACCAGCACGCGCTTCCCGGTCAGTTCCAGATCGAAGTTCATGCCGCGATCTCCAGCCGGGCGATCTTTCCGCGCTCCAGGGTGAAGGCGTAGCGCAGGTCCAGCGGGCTGCCGGGGAAATTGCCGGCCACGGTGCTGGTGACCAGGTAGCTGCGGCCATGCTGCTCCAGCGCGTGCGGCGTGGCGGTGCAGCTGTAGCGGGCGGAGGCATCGGTCTTCCACGCCTCGATGGCCGCAGGCCCGGCATGGGTATGGCCCTCGTCCAGCACCACTCCATCGCGGGTGAAGCAGCGGGCCACGGCCGCGGCGCCCTGGCTGTCGGCATGGAAGTAGGCGGCTATCGGCTCGGGCAGGTTCAGGTCTTTCATGGCAGTCCTCCAGTGGGTTCGGGGTGGAGCAAGCGTGAGCCGATCTGGAGGGTAAGAGAATCGCCTATGATCGGATCAGACCATGTAGGGAACAGTGCACAATGCGCGGCGCTGAATTCGCGGAACTGAAGGCCTTCGTGGCGGTGGTGGATCGCACCAGCTTTGCCCGGGCGGCCGATCACCTGGGCCTGTCCCGGTCTGCCCTGAGCCAGGTCATCCGCCAGCTGGAATCCCGCCTGGGCGTTCGCCTGTTGAACCGGACCACCCGCAGCGTGTCGCCCACCGAAGCCGGGCGCCGGCTGCATGAGCGCATAGCGCCGATGCTGCGCGACATGGACCAGGCCGTGGCCGAAGCGGTCGGTGCCAACGCGCGCGCGGCGGGCACGCTGCGCATCAATACGCTGAGCATGGCGGCGAAGAAGGTGATCGCCCCGCGCCTGGGCCGGTTTGCGCAGGCGCATCCGGAGGTGGTGCTGGACATCGTGATCGACGATGGCTTGGCCGATATCGCCGGAGAGGGTTTTGACGCCGGGATCCGGGTGGGTGGACGCCTGCAGAAGGATATGGTGGCGGTACGGCTCACGCCGGACATCGAACTGCTGGCGGTGGCGTCGCCCGACTACCTCGCCAGGTATGGTGAGCCCAGGACACCGGATGACCTCGGTAACCACGCCTGCATCAACTGGCGTTTCCCGGGCAGCGGAAAGGTGGCGGGATGGGAATTCATCAAGCGCGGCAAGCGCGCCGAGTACGTCGGCGAGGGCCCGCTGATCTCCAACCACCAGGACATCGTGGTGCCTGCTGCCCTGCAGGGGCTGGGTATCCTGTACGCCTACAATGACGATGGGATCGCCGAGGCCCTGCGCGATGGACGGCTGCGGCGCGTGCTGGCCGACTGGTCGCCCACGGTGCCGGGCCTGTATCTGTACTATTCCAGCAGGCGTTACCTGCGTCCCGCGCTGCGCGCCCTCATCGACTGCCTGCTCGACCGCGACCTTGGCGGTGACGATCATGCCTCGCCTTCCCAGCACCCCGGAGTTCCATGAGCGCCAGCATCAGCGCGTTGTCGCGCATGGCCATCCTTCTCGTTGCCGCGCCGCTGATCCTGGGAGCGTGCGGAAGGACCAGCCGCGAGACCGTTTTATCCGCCGATCCGCTGAAGGTCGTGGCGGTGACGCAGAGTACGCTGGACATCAATGTCAGCGAATACCAGAAGTACACCCGCTATGACCTGTACGTGGATGGCGAGAAGCTGTCCGACGCTGGATTCGCAGCGTTGCTGCAGGACCCGGACGCACTGAAGGATACGGTCGTGCACAGCGACGTGGTGGTGCTGGATGCATCCTCCATCCTGCTGGCATCGCACAACGACACCGGCGCCCGCTGCTGGGCGACCCGGCTCTCCGCCAGTGGCGGTGCGGTGCATCTTCAGAAGATCATGAAAAGCAGCATCGACTGCGCGCCCGACCCGGCGCCGCCGGGATGGTCAGCGCTTTACGATGAGGGCAGTAACCTGCTGCTGGTCCGCCACGCGCCCTTCCATGTCTACCCGATCGCAGGCTACTGGTACGTGCTGCTGATCCAGGGCGACGTTGTCGCCGTGTACCAGAAGGATCGAGAGCAGGAGCGCCTGGTCGTAAGGCTGGTACGCATGTCGTCCCAACAGACGCTGGCTGAGCAGATATTGCCGATGGACACCTACGCCGAGCCCGACCTGATGAATGCGTCACCGCACGTGCGGCAGCAGTGGCTGATGGATAACTTCGCCGTGGCCACGGCGCCTGCCGCGTCGCTGCAGCTGCGCGCAGACAACCGCCTCGAAACCATATCGCCGGAGACATGGGCCGAGTACAAGGAGATCGATCGCCTAAACCGCGAGGAGGATGCGCGCGATCAAGCCGCTGCCGCAGCCCGCGAACGGGCGTTTTACGAAAGCACACCACCCGGATTGCCTACTCAGCGCTGAGCCGGGTGCATGCCAGGCAGCGCAATCTGGTTTGCGGCACGGCGATGCTCAATCATGCGGATCAGTAGGTGATTCGGATCTGTGCCATGTCGTCCATGGTATCGCCCTGATTTCTGTCGGGTGACTCCGGGACGAGCGCGCCAGCATCGCCATAAGCTATTACCGTCCGTGTGCGCAGGAAAGATGAAGGCGCCGGATATGTATCCGGCGCCTTGCGCAACACGGCGGGCAATGGCCGAACGCGACGTTACTTCTGCTGCAGGAATGCCAGCAGGTCCTGGTTGACCTTGTCCTTGTGGGTCTCGGTCAGGCCATGCGGTGCACCCGGATACACGATCAGTTTCGCGCCCGGGATCAGCTTGGCCGACATGCGGCCGGCGAGATCGATCGGAACGATCTGGTCGTCATCGCCGTGGATGACCAAGGTGGGAACGTTGAACTTCTTGAGGTCCTGACGGAAGTCAGTGGCCGAAAACGCGGCGACCGAGTCATAGGTGTTCTTCAGGCCGCCCTGCATACCTTGTGCCCACCACGCATCAATCAGTGCCTGGTTCGGCTTGGCACCGGGGCGATTGAAGCCGTAGAACGGGCCACTGGGAATGTCCTTGAAGAGCTGCGAGCGATTCTCCAGCTGTGCCTTGCGCAGGCCGTCAAACACCTCGATCGGTACACCACCGGGGTTGTCGGTGGTCTTGAGCATGAACGGCGGTACCGAACTGATCAGCACGGCCTTCTTGACCCGACCGGTGCCATGGCGGCCGATGTAGCGCGCCACTTCACCACCACCGGTGGAGAAGCCGACCAGGGTCACGTCCTTCAGGTCGAGGGTGTTGATTACCGTGGCCAGATCGTCTGCGTAATGGTCCATGTCGTTGCCATCCCACGGCTGGCTGGAGCGCCCATGACCGCGGCGATCATGGGCGACCACGCGGTAGCCGTGATTGGCCAGGAACATCATCTGCGATTCCCAGCTGTCCGAATCCAAGGGCCAGCCGTGGCTGAAGGTGACCACCGGACCGTCCTTCGGGCCCCAGTCCTTGTAGTACAGCTGCACGCCGTCGGCGGTGGTGATGTAGCTGGCCGTGCGCGCCTCGTCGGCGACAACGCTCGGGCGCGCCGGCTCGGCAGCCGAAGCGGTGGCAGTTACATGGATGGCGAGAGCGAGAGCGGTGGCAGCCAGCGTGCGGGTGATCGTCTTCATGGGGTGTCCTGCAAAAAGGTGGATGGATGCGACAGGGGTTACTTTGGACCCCTTGAATGGACGCAGGATGGCTTAAAGTCCCGAAAATTTGATTTGGGGTCCACCTGTCTGCCGGGCTCAGAAGTCCCAGAACACCGGCACCCAGCGGAAGACGTCGCCATCGGCCGAGACGCGGCCGACCGACGGGAACGGCAGGTGGGTGGCCACCAGCATCTCGCCGGTACCGGCCAGCTCGTTGAGCAGCGTGATGCGCACCTGCGCGGCGCCTTCTGGATCGTGTTCGAACCCGTTGTGCCAGTTCGGCTGCTCGAAAGCCCACTGCGAAAATGGCGTCACCGGCAAAGGTCAGGGCCTCGTCATTCGAGTTCAGGCGCACCACGCTGTGGCCGGGCGTGTGGCCGCCCGTGCGGTGCGCGGTGACGCCCGGCGCAATCTCGTGCACCTCGTCAAAGGTGCGCACGTAGCTGCCGTACTCGGCCAGGAAGTGGGTAGCGGTGGCGCGCAGCGCATCCGGGAAGCCTGGCGGCATGTTGGTGCGGGTGAAGTCGGGCGCCTTCCAGAAGTCCACTTCGGCGGCGGCCACGTGGATGCGCAGCTCCGGGTGCAGTTGTTCCTTCACGCCATCCACCAGCAGGCCACCGATGTGGTCCATGTGCAGGTGGGTGATCACCACGTCGGTGATCTCGTTAAGGTTGATACCTGAAGCGCCCAGGCGGCGGATCAGCTGGCCGGCGCGCGGCAGGTTCAGGTCGGGGTCCATGCCCAGGCCGGCGTCGATCAGGATGTTGCGGTCCCCGCTGCGCACCACCATCACGTTCAACGCCCAGTCCAGCGCATCCGGCGGCAGGTACATCTCTTTGAACCACGGCGCGCGCTCGGCGGCGGAGACGTTGTGGCCGAGCATCTGGGTGGGCAACGGCAGCACGCCATCGCTGACCACCAGCACGTCGATATCGCCCACCTTGAGCGCGTACCGTGAGGGAACCAGTTCGTCGAGCGCCGGCGGGGGCGGGGCTACGGTGTTTTCCAGGGTGAACATGAGGAAATCTCCTTGGCGGGATCCACGGCAGGGGCGCCGTGCGGGATCAGCCTAGGGAAGGGCGCGCGCGGGCAGTAGATCCGCGCAGGGGCTCACACTGTTGCCGATCACGCAGCAATGCCGGCGCGGTACTTCCTGCGAAAGCTCAGGCAGCTTGGGAAATGAGCGAATCCTGAAAGCCGCTTGCCTCCCATGGCGGTTCAATGCGCCTTCGCCGTGTGTGGCGAGAAACCCCGAATGCAGTCGTTGGCAACGGGTTATGGCTGTATGAAGCAGAGAGGATGCGTTGCGGACGCGGGTTCGATTCCCGCCAGCTCCACCACATGTGCACCAGCCTCGGTGCCCAGCTGAAGGGGCTGCACTGGTTTCGACGTGGCGAGCAGTCAATGTGGACAGCCCGAGAGGCGACCGACGTAATCGGCGCAAAAACTGTAATCGCCAATGCTGATTACTACGATCAGAACGAACAGGACACCCTGCTCGCAGCCTGATTCACGCAAGCGCACGTGATTACCGAACGCGCAACCACCCCGCCAGCAACGGCGGGGTGGCTTTCCTGCTCCAAGACTGAGCCGCAGTTGATGCGATGAACAAGCATAGAAGCGCCGAAATGCCTGACTCCGAAAATCCGGAGTGGTCGGATGCTGATTTCAAGCGCGCAGTGACGTTGGATGACCTGCCGGAGCCGTTGCAAAAATCGTTGCGTGGCCGCCCCAAGGCCATGGAGACCAAAGAGCGGATAAGCGGTGGCGCAGAGGCGTAGTTCATCTGAACATGGGGTGCCTGTGCTGGCACCCCATGCCAGTCTCAGCCCTGTCAGAACTTCCAGCCCACCCGCGCGTAGTAGAACCCGCCGTTGAAGCCGTACGGTGAATGCACCGGGTACTCCGCACCCGCCACGCCGGACCACGGGTTCTTGGCCGGGGTGCGGTCGAACAGGTTCTGCGCGCCCAAGCTGAAGTAGAGGCCCGAATCGAACTTCCAGCCCACTTCGGCATCCACGATCAACGCGCTGCCGCCGTAGATCGGCAGGCCGCCATCGGCCGCCGAAATCACGCCGCTGTCCAGGTGATCCTCATACCAGGAGCTGTAGTAGTTGAAGCGCAGGTTGGCGTTGAAGATCTGGCGCTGGTGATGAATGCTGAAGTAGCCCTTGGTCTTGGGCAGCGACTTCTCCAGCTTGTACACGCGCGCTTCGTCGATGAAGTCCGGGTCGAAGCGGTCGACCTCGGTCCGGTTCCAGTTGGCGGCCAGCGAGTACGTGGTGTCGCCCCCGAAGTGGGTGCTCTTGAAACTGGTGACCAGGTCGACGCCGGTGGTGGTGGTATCAAACGCATTGCCGAAGTAAGTCACCTGCGAAATCGAGGCCGCTTCCGGGTTGCCGCCGGCCACCAGCGCCGCACGTTCTTCCGGGGTGACCGCGAAGCTGGTGCTCAGCGCGATGCGGTCTTCGACCTTGATCTGGTAACCGTCCAGGGTGATCAGCCAATCGCCTTCGGTCCACACCGCACCCAGCGAAACGTTCTTCGATTCTTCCGGGGTCAGCGGCTGGGCGCCCTTGAGCTGGGCGATGGGATTGGTTGGCGGCAGGGTGGCGATGTCTTCCAGTGCGGTGCCGCCGAACACGGTGCTGATCTGGCTGATGTTGGCCTGGCCCGGCGTGGGCGCACGGAAACCGGTGTTGTACGCGCCGCGCAACGCGAAGTGTTCGTTGAAGTCAAAGCGCGCGGTGACCTTGCCGTTGGTGGTGCTGCCGAACGAATCGAAATCTTCAAAGCGCAGCGCGCCGGCCAGCAGCAAGCGCTCGGTGACCTGCGCTTCCAGGTCTGCATACGCGGCCCAGTTGCGGCGGTCGAAGGTGCCGGCGGTACGCGTGCTGAACCCGTTGAAGCCGTTGGAGCCCAGCGCGAAGCCCTGTTCGGTCAGCGGACCGATCGCGGTGGACGGACCATCGCCGGGGCTGATCTCGAAGCTCTCTTCGCGCCACTCGGCACCCATGGCCAGGCGCAGCGGCTGGCTGGTGAAGCTGGTGGCGATATCGCGGCTCACGTCAATGTTGGCGCTCTTCTCGGTCTGCGTGTTGCCGCCGGGACGGAAGTACAGGCCGGCCGGCTGGTCCGGGCCGAGCGAGGCATTGACGGTGTTGTAGATGATGAACTCGATATCGTTGCGGCCCCACGACCCGCTCACGTCCCAGTACCACTCGCCCCAGTTGCCCTTGGCGCCGGCGTACACGGAGCTGTCTTCCAGCTTGCCGCCGAAGCGCGGGGTGAAGCCGCCCGGCAGGCTGGACAGGAAGGTGTAGCAGTTGGCCGGCAGCGCGGCGACAGCACCGCTCACCGTGCTGTACGGCAGCAGGTTGCCACCGCCGTCGCGCAGCGCGATGGTCGGGCAGGCGCCTGCACCGGTGAGGTTGCCGACCAGAAGCGTGTCGCCGCCGTCGTTGGAGTACACGCCCGAGCGTGCAGTGGGGTCGCGGAAGTAGAAGCCGCCATCCACGTCGCGCTTGGCGTAGTTGCCGAACAGGTAGAAGTCCACGCTGTCGGTACTCAGGCCCAGGTTGGCGACCAGCTTGAGGTCGTCGTCGACCTTCGGCGAGCCCCAGATCTGCGCCGGCTCGCCCACGCCCGGGTAGCCAGCGGCAATCGCTGCGGCCGCATCATCGCGCTGCACGCTGCGCGAGGTGTCATCGACCTTGCGCCACTCGGCGGTCAGCGTGGCAAAGCCGCGCTCGGTGAGCGGCAGGCCGATCTGCGCCGAGTACTGGGTGGTGAGTCCGTCGCCCTTGTAGTACTGGCCGGTGAACACTTCGGCCGTGCCGCCTTCGCGCAGCTTCTTCAGGCCGAAGTTGATCACGCCGGCAATGGCATCCGAACCGTATTGGGCGGCGGCGCCGTCGCGCAGCACGTCCACCTGTTCCAAGGCGAGCGAGGGAAACACGGATAGGTCCGGGCCCTGTGCGCCGTCGGACAGGCCGTGGCCCAGGAAGGTGATGACCGCCGCGCGGTGGAAGCGCTTGCCGTTGACCAGCAGCAGGGTGTTGTCCGGCGGCAGGCCACGCAGGTTGGCGGGGCGGATCAGGCTGGCCGCGTCATCGATGGGAATGGTGCTGACGTTGAACGAGGGGACCAGCACCTTCAGCTGGTCGAGCGCATCGGTGGCGCCCTGGTTGCGGAACTCTTCGCCGCTGATGATGTCGATGGGTACCGCGGACGAGGAAACGGTGCGGGGCTTGGTGCGGCTGCCCAGTACTGAAACCGTATCGAGGGTCGCGGTTTCCGGGTTGGTCGAAGCATTGTCGCTGTTCTGTGCCACTGCGGCGGAACTGGTGAGCAGCAGTGCGGCAGCGAGTGCCGCCTTTACTGAAGATGCCAATGGCGAAATTGCTTTCGGAGCGTGAACACACTTGCCAATGCGGTCGTTCATGCATGCACCCTGCAGTCTGGTTGTGGTTGGGTCGTTCTCGTTACGTGCTCATCCGGTCGTTCTCCTTGCGTGCCAGCGGACCTGGTGCGCTGCACAAATACTTAACAGAACGTAAACAATACTGCAACGTATCTTTCGTTTTGACCTCATTCGTTCAAGAGACGTGAGGCAAAACGGACCCGTATCCGCACCCGTTGAATGCGGCAAAGCGGAGAAAAGTGTGATTGAGATCTCATCCGCAATGAGATCGGTGCCGCGAATCTGGACAGATCTGGCCTGTCAGCCCGCTGGAATCAGGGCGCTTCCAGCGATGCCTGCAACGCGGCCGCGAGGGCCGCATCGCCGCTGACCAGGTCCACCCAGCGCAGATCCAGCCCCTTGCGGTGGCCTTTGCGCACCAGCTTCAGACCCTCGGGGTCGAGGGTCAGGGTGTAGGACTCATCGCCGATCTGGACTTCGCGGCGCAGGGGTTTGTCGAGCGGCGTCATGGGAACGGTCTCGTGTCATTCATCCTTCAGCGATCCGCGGATCGAGCGCGCCAGGTCGCTGCGGGTGAACGGTTTGCCCAGGATGGCGATGTTGCGACCCACCGCGCCGCTGGCGTCGATGTCGCGCGGGTAGCCGGAGGTGAACAGCACCCGCAGCGCCGGCTTGTGCGCCAGCGCGCGTTTGGCCAGTTCCCAACCGGACATGCCGGGCATCACGATGTCCGAGAACAACAGGTCCACGTCCACGTCGGTGCGCTCGAGCAGGCGCATGGCCGAGGCGCCGTCGTGTGCTTCAAGCACGCGATAACCCAGCTGCCGCAGCGTGTCCACGGTATACGCGCGCACGTCGTCGTTGTCCTCGGCGACCAGCACCGTGGCCTCCTCCTGCATCTCGTAACCGCCCAGGCCCCGGTGCTCGGTCTGGCCGGCCTGCGGCAGCTCGGCTGCCGAACGCGGGAACAGCAGGGTGATCGACGTGCCGGCACCGGGCGCGGAATCCACCAGCACGTGGCCGCCGGACTGCTTGACGAAGCCGTACACCATGGACAGGCCCAGGCCAGTGCCGCGCCCAACTTCCTTGGTGGTGAAGAATGGTTCGAACACGCGGGTCAGCGTCTCGGCGGACATGCCGTGGCCGGTGTCCTTGACCCGCAGCATTGCGTAATGGCCCGGCGGAACGTCGGGGTTCTGCGCGGTGAAGTCATTGTCCAGGTGGGCGTTGTCCACTTCGATCACCAAGCGGCCGCCTTCCGGCATGGCATCGCGGGCGTTGACCGCCAGGTTGAGCACGGATGCCTCCAGCTGGCTGGGGTCCACTTCCACGCACCAGATGTCCGGGTGGTGCACGATTTCCAGCTGCACCAGCTCGCCCAGCGAACGGTGCAGCATGTCTTCCATGTCGCGCAGTTGTGCATTGAGGTCGACCGGCAGGCTGCGCAGGGGTTGCCGGCGCGAGAACGCAAGCAGCCGCTGGGTGACATTGGCCGCGCGCATCACGCCCTTCAGGGCGTTGTCCAGCGCGCGCGTGGAGCCGTCCGCCACATCGCCCAGACGTTCGGTGAGCAGCTTGGCGTACTCCACGTTGCCGGCGATCACGGTCAGGATGTTGTTGAAGTCATGCGCGATGCCGCCGGTGAGCTGGCCCACGGCTTCGATCTTCTGGCTCTGCCGCAGTGCTTCCTCGGCCTGGCGGCGCGCGGTGGTTTCCACCGCCTCGGAAACCACGGCGGTGATCGTGCCCTGGTGGTCGAGCAATGGGCGGAACGAGAACTCGAAGGTGCGTTTGCCGGTGGGAAGCAGCAGGTCCAGCTCATGCCGCGAAGCATTGCCCGCGGCCGCCTCCAGCACGGCCTGGCAGACGATGGCCGGCACGCCTTCGGTACTGGCGAACCAGGCCGATTCGCAGTACAGCGCGCCGCGGACATCCTCCTTGGTGGCCAGGATCGCGGCCAGCGAGGCGGAGTTGGTGTCGATGATGTGCCCATCGAGGGTCAGCAGGTTCTGGTGCTGGAAGCTGGATTCGAACAGCGCCTGCAGGCGGCTCTCGCTGCGGTGCAGGGCAGAGGTGCGTTCGCTGACCTGGCGCTCCAGTGATTCGTTGCTGGCTTTCAGCAGGGCCTGGGCGTGCTTGAGCTCGCTGATGTCGCGGGCCATGGCGTAATAGCCCATGACCGACCCGTCGGCATCCAGCTCGGGTACGAAGTCCACCTGGGCGTAGCGCGGTGCGCCGGCGCGGCGGGGGGTGAGCGCCTCGAAACTGACCTTCTGTCCGGTCAGGACCTTGTCGAAATGCTCCTGCAGCAGCGCGAAGCCTTCATCACCGACGAGCTCGCGGGCGTGCAGGCCGACCACGTCTTCCGGCACCAGGCCATGCCATTCGACGTAGGCCTGGTTGGCGAAGCGGTAGTGGTGCCCTCGATCGAGGTACGCAATCAGGGCCGGCAGCGAATCGGTGATCAGGCCCAGCCGACGGTGGCTTTCGTGCAGCTCGGTTTCCACCCGGCGCAGCCTGCGGCGCTCCTTGGCTTCGTTGATCGCGCGCAACACCGCCTCGGGCAGGCGCTGCAGGCGCGACTTGACCACGTAGTCGCGGGCGCCGCGCTTGAGCGCCTCGACCGCGAGTTCCTCGGTCAAGGTGCCGGAGACGAAGATGAAAGGCACTTCGGGCGCGACGTCGGTGGCCAGCACCAAGGCCAGGTCGCCGCTGAAACCGGGCAGCACATGGTCGGCCAGGATCACATCGAAGTCGTTGTTCGCCAGTGCATCGCGCATTCCCTGGTCCGACCAGGTGCGCTCCGCAGTGAAGGGCAGGCCGGCGCGGCTGAGCTGAAGGGTGATCAGCTCCGCGTCCAGCGCGCTGTCCTCCACCATCAGAATGCGGATCGGCTTGCCGGTTACATCCTCAGCCATCTTTTCGACTCTTCGCGCCAAACAGTGTGCCGTGCGGCGGCGGCTGGTTGGTGATGCCCCAGAACATGCCCAGCCCCTGGATGGCTTCCAGGAATTCCTTGAAATCGACCGGCTTGACCACGAAGGCGTTCACGCCCAGCTCGTAGCTGCGGATCAGGTCCTGCTCCTCTCGCGAGGAGGTCAGCATCACCACCGGGGTGCTGCTGATCGCGGCATCGCCGCGGATTTCCCTGAGTACTTCCAGCCCGTTGAGCTTGGGCAGTTTGAGGTCCAGCAGCACCACCACCGGGCCGCCGTGCATGGCGCCCTCGTACCGGCCCTCGGTACGCAGGTACTCCAGCGCCTCCACACCGTCCCGCACATGGGTGACATCGTTCAGCAGCTGGCAACGGGCTAGTGCAGCCATCGTCAGCTCAGCGTCCTTCGGATTGTCTTCCACGAGCAGAATCGGCCGCAGATCTCTCATACTTTGTCTCCAGTAGCAAAGGGAATGGTGAAATAGAATTTGGCGCCCACTCCCACCTGGCCTTCCGCCCAGGTCCTGCCGCCGTGGCGGGTGATGATGCGGTGCACGTTGGCCAGGCCGATGCCGGTGCCTTCGTACTCGTCAGCATGGTGCAGGCGCTGGAACACGCCAAAGAGCTTGTCCAAGTACCGCATGTCGAAGCCGCAGCCGTTGTCCTGGACGTAGAACACGTTTTCGGTATCGGTGCGGTAGTGGCCCACTTCGATGACCGTGTTGGGCGTATCGCGGGTGAATTTGATCGCGTTGGAGAGCAGGTTCTGCCAGACCAGGCGCAGCATGCCCGGGTCGGCCTGAACGCGCGGCAGATGCGGCACCACCCAGTGGATGGTGCGGCCGTCGTATTCCATGTCCAGCTTGTGCCGGACGTCCTCGACCAGGGCGGTCATGTCCATTGCGATCTGACCCATCGTGGACCTGCCCATCTGCGAGAAGCTGAGCAGGTCGTCAACCAGTGTTCCGGCCGATTGTGCAGATTCAACGATGGTGTCGAGAAATCTCTTTTCTGAATCGTTTAGCCTCTCGCCGGCCGAGGCCCACAGCAGCTCCGAATACCCCACGATGTGGCGGAACGGTGCGCGCAGGTCGTGGCTGACCGAATAGGAGAATGCCTCCAGCTCCTTGTTGCTGCGCAGGAGCTGTTCGTTGAGCGCGGCCATTTCCTCGGCCTTGCGCAGCACGATGTCGACGATGGCGGTACGCAGTTCCAGCGCCGCGTCGCGGTCCACGTCGTTCCACGGCAATGATTGCTTGCGTACCGTTTCCTTCCAGCCCTCGAACGAGGTGCGCGGGGACAGCGGCAGGCCGGTATCTTCCTTGCGAGGGTCACCGCCCCAGCGCACGGTACGCACGACCTCGGGCCGGAACCACAGCACGTAGCTGTCGTGGATCTGGGAAATGGAAATGGCCAGCACGCCGCTGGCGACGTCTGCGAAGGCATCGGCCGGCGCCCATTCCAGCGGCAGCCGGTCGGTACAGACCAGGTCACCGTCATGCTGCTGCGCGGTCAGCCACTGCACCAGCGACAGCACCTGCGGTTCGTCAGGACACTCACCGTGCAGGATGCATTCACCGCGATGCACGATCGCCGCACCGGCGGACTGGGTCAGCGCGAGCAGGCTCTGCTGGTCCCGGCCCAGCGCGGCCATGAAATCCTGGTCGCCGGCCATGCGGCCGAGCAGGCGCACCTGGATCGCGCGACGGGCGATGCGTTCTTCGACCACGGCCGCGCGTTCCTTCAGCGTGATCTGCAGCGACAGGATCTGGCCGATGAACTCGCAGGCGGTGCGCACATGGTAGGGAACACGCTTGGGCGCCTGGTTGTGGCAGGAAATCAGCCCCCACAGCTCGCCTTCGCGCAGCAGCGACACCGACATCGATGCGCCCGTGCCCATGTTGCGCATGTACTGCAGGTGCACCGGCGACACGCTGCGCAGCATGGAGGGGCTGAGGTCGGTGGGCGGGGCATCGGCGTTGGCGGCGTCGCGCACCAGCGGTACGGCCTGGTAATCGCTGTCGGCGATCAGGCGGACGCGGTTCTGCCGGTATAGCGCGCGCGCCTGCGCGGGGATATCCGATTCGGGGAAGCGCAGGTCCAGGTAGCTGGGCAGAACCCCGTTGCCATCCTCGGCGACGACCGCGCCATTCCATTCCTTGTCGAACTGATAGACCAGGGTCCGGTCGAAACCGGTCAGCTCGCGGATCTGCACGGCGGCGAGCTCGCACAGCTCCTGCGTGCTGGCCACCCGCTCGATGGCACCCATGAAGCGGCGGATCGCCGGGTACAGGTCTTCAAGCGAGCCCGGTTCACCGGACACCGGCTCCTCAAGCTCCACGATGAGATCGTTGCCGGTCCGATGGGCCAGCACCTGGTGCCTGCCATGTTCACCGATCGTGTGTGCGCCCAGGAACTGGGAGGTGTCCGGCTTGAGCGCCTCAAGGGTCGGTCGGCAGGCGGCCAGCGTGGCGCCCAGCACCACATCCACCGTCTGGCCGAGCGGGTCGCCGAAGGTCTCGATCAGGTCCGGGCGCGACAGCGCGCGTTCCTTGACCCGCAGGGTCGCCGGGTCGAGGACGAGGATCAGGCCGTAGGGTTGAATCGCTCCCGGAGTGCGTATCGGCTCTCTGGCACAGCTGTTGAGATCCAACGCGGGTTCACTCACTTTCCAGGACGACATTCGTTGACCCCCACCGGGTACCGTAATCAAAAGACGATGCTCAACCACTGGAGCAGCCCTGTATCGGCGGGCACGGGGGTCCACGCCGCCGTCAGGGGCCCACCGGCATAGCTTCGCATATCACTGCTCCCCGATCCGTGAGGAACGGAGGCGATGGCCGCTCAGGGCTTGGCGGGGCGCTCGTAGTCGTCCGGCGTGGCGGTGGTGTCCTGCTCGGGCATGTCCTTGTCCTTCCACTTCGCATCATCGTTGCGCAGCGTGTCGGGGGTATGGGCTTTCTGCTGGTCGTCCTTGCCTTCCAGCGGATTGGAGGAGGGGGTTGCCATGGAAGTCGCCTCAGTGGGTGCGGAATCCGAGCTTGGGCGCGACAAGGTGAGGGCGATGTCCGCACGCGCTGCACGGTGCCCACACATCGCGGTCACCACCCGGCTACGCAGGGCACGGTATCCCTTGCCTGACCCGCCCGAAGAACACGGTTCCACCGGTTATATATATGGATCAGATCGTCGAACATGCCGCGCCCGCGCTGGAGTCCGCCGCGCGAGAGGTGCTGGCACGCCAGCCGTCGCTGCCGCTGCCCGGGCGTGGACATACGCTGGCGCGCTGGCGGGCGTTGGCGGCCATTGCCGGGCGCGATCTGTGCGTGGCGAAGGTGATGGAGGCCCACTACGACGCCCAGGCGATCCTGGACGACCTGCATTCGGCTCCCTTGGCGGACGGAACGCTTGCGGCGGTCTGGGCGGCGGAAGGTCCCCAGGCCACGCTGTGCTACGACGAAGCGACGGGCACGGTAACTGGCGCCAAGCCCTGGTGCTCCGGCGCCGGTCTGGTCGATGTGGCGTTGGTCACTGCCCACTGCGGCGACGCGTCCCGGCTGGTGTGCCTGCGCACTGACGCGCCCGGCATCCTGTTGCAGCCGCAGAGCTGGCATGCCACCGGCATGGGCGGCATTCCAAGCGGCACGGTGCAGTTCGACCACGTACGCGCCGAGCCCATAGGCGCGCCCGGCGCCTACCTCGCGCGCCCGGGCTTCTGGCATGGCGGTGCCGGTATCGCCGCGTGCTGGTATGGCGCCGCGGTTGCGTTGGCCTCACCGCTGCAGCGCTCGCCGCGCGTAGACGACAACGCCCAGGCCGCTGCATTGCTTGGCCAGGTGGACATGGCGCTGCAGGCGTCGGCGGCGCTGCTGCGCGAACTGGCTGCCTGGATCGATGCGATGCCATCGCAGCCGCACACGTCCGACGTGACCCGCGTGCGCAGCGTCGTGGAGCGCGCCTGTGTGCAGGTGCTTGATGCGGTCGGACGCGCGCTGGGCCCTGCGCCCATGTGCCTGGATCCCGGCCACGCCCAGCGCTGGGCGGATCTTACCGTCTTCATCCGGCAGAGCCATGCCGACCGCGACTGGGCCGAACTGGGCCGGGCCATCCAGCGCCAGGAGCAGCCGTGGACGCTGTAGCGGTTCGCATCGAAGGGCGGGGCACGCCGGAGTCGGCGTGGGAACGCTGTGCATGGTTGGACGCATTGCCATTGGTGGAAGCTGACACCGTGCTGCTCGGCGCGCGACGGCTCATCGTGGTGTCGCCCCATCCCGACGATGAGGTGCTGGGCTGTGGTGGCCTGATGCAGGCGGCGGCCGCACAGGGGTGCGGAGTGCAGGTGGTGTCGGTGACGGACGGCGAAGCCTGCTACCCCGACCACCCGCGCTGGACACCGGCACGCCTGCGTGATGCGCGCCGACGCGAGTTGGCGGCGGCGATGCAGGCATTGGGCATGGACGCCACCCATGTGACCTCGCTTGGCCTGCCGGATGGTGCGGTGGCGCGGCACGAAGCCGACCTGGTCGCGCATCTCCGCACCTGCGTGTCACCAGGCGACGTCGTGTTGGCACCCTGGATCCACGACGCCCATCCGGACCATGAAGCGGTGGGGCGTGCGGCGCTTGCGGCGGCGGCCCTCTGCGGTGCCAGGAGCCTGCAATATCCGGTCTGGGCCTGGCACTGGCTGGATGCGCTGGCGTCCACCGGTCCGTGGACGACCGCGCAGCGCATTGCGCTGTGCCCGGACGCGCAGGCCCGCAAGCGCCAAGCCATGGCGGTCTTTGCGACGCAGACCGGGGAAGGCGAGGCGCTGGGCTGCGAGCCGATCCTTCCCGAACACGTACTCGCCCGCTTCCGGCGTTCCTTCGAGGTGCTGATTGGATGAACACCCGTGCCTATTTCGAACAGATCTACCAGCAGCCCGACCCGTTCCAGTACCGCAACCGCTGGTACGAGGCGCGCAAGCGCGCGCTTACGCTGGCCTGCCTGCCCCGGCCGCGCTACGGCAATGCGTGGGAGCTGGGGTGTTCCAATGGCGTGCTGAGCGCAGAGCTGGCAACACGCTGCGACGCGCTGCTGGCGACCGACCTCAGCGAGGCCGCGCTGGCAGACGCGGCACGCTCGACCGGGCACCTTGGAAACGTGCGGCTTGAACAGGCCCGTCATCCCGAACAATGGCCCGCGGAGCGCTTCGACCTGATCGTGGTCAGCGAGGTCGGTTACTACCTGGCACCGCAGGATGTGGTGGCGATGGCGGCAAAGCTGCGTGGCAGCCTTGCTGATGACGGCCTGCTGCTGGCGTGCCACTGGGTGCACCCGTTCGAGGAAGCACTGAGCTCGGCCCAGCAGGTGCACCGCGCGTTCGGTCGTGGCCTGGACGAGGCCTTCTGCTACCAGGACGCTGACCTGCTGATGCAGGCGTGGAGTCGGGAACCGACCAGCGTTGCCCGCTGGGAAGGCCTGCGATGATCGGCGTGATCGTGCCCGCACACAACGAAGCGCACGCCATTGGTCGCTGCCTGGCCTCCATCGCCGTGGCGGCCGCGCATCCCGGTCTGGGCCGCGAGCCGGTGCTGGTGGTGGTCGCGCTCGACGCATGCAGCGATGCCACGGAGGCGGTGTGCGCCGGACATGGGGCAATCACCGTGGCCGTGGACGCCCAGTGCGTGGGCACCGCGCGGGCAGCGGCGGCCAGCCACGTGTTGGCGCATGGCGCGCGCTGGATCGCCAGCACCGACGCCGACACCGCCGTACCGCAGGACTGGCTGTGGCGGCAAAGCCTGTGCGGCGCCGATGCCTTCTGTGGCGTGGTAGAGGTGGAGGACTGGCTCGATTACCCCGAGCGGGTGCGCAAAGCCTTCTCCGAGCGGGAAATCGTGCAGGATGGGCACCGGCACATCCATGGGGCCAACCTTGGCATGAGCGCGGCCGCTTATCTGGCGGTGGGTGGCTTTCCGGCCCTGCGCACGGGGGAAGATGTTGCACTGGTCGAAGCACTGGCCGGCAACGGTGCCCGCATCGCCTGGCTGGCCCGCCCTGCCGTGGCGACCAGCGCGCGGCGGACCGCACGTGCGCCGCACGGCTTCAGTGGATTCCTGCGCGCATTGGAGCGCGAGGTGATGGGGGCTGGGCCCCCGCTGCTGCCGGCCCACGTGGCGGCGGAGTGATGGAGCAGCCCGCCGACCTGCTGGGCTGGGCCGCCACGGCCGTGCTGATCGCCACGCTGGTGCGGCAGATCTACAAGCAGCACCAGGCCGGGTCGGTGGAGGGCGTCTCCACCTGGCTGTTCGTCGGCCAGATCACGGCCTCGGTGTTGTTCATCGTGTATAGCGCGCTGCTGGGCTCCACGGTCTTCGTGGTCACCAACAGCCTGATCCTCATCACGGCGGTGGTCGGCCAGGTGCTCGCCATGCGCAGGCGCAAGGCGCAGAACGCTCCCTCCACCGGCAGAAAATGAGGGCCCGCGCCCGTCTATTCTGAATGAGTCAGTGTTGTGCACACGGCCTTCACGCGTCATCCGTTGTCGTAATGGTCCGTGTAGCTGAATTCATTTAAGCTCAGGAAAATTCCAAGCCCCGGCGCGTTGCGTGCCGGGGCTTTCACACCTTCCTACCTAGGAATCTCCCCATGGCGGCTTTGCAGCAGCGCACGATCGACCTTCTTCGTACCCACCAGGACACCGTGGTGGCGCAGTGGGGCGACCAGTTGGCCGGCTCCGGCCAGGGCCAGGATGGCCGGTTGAGCACGCGTGAGCTGGATGTCCAGGTACGCGACTTCTGGCGCCTGTTCCAGGCGGCAGTGTCCACCAACGGCACCGGCGTGGCCGGCAGCGAATGGCAGGACACCCGCCAGTTCCTCGAACAGCTCTCGCGTGACCGCGTGCTCAAGGGCTTCAGCTCCTCGGAAACCGCCAGCTTCCTGTTCTCGCTCAAGCGCCCGCTGTTCGAGCTGGTCCAGCAGAACTTCGCCGACGACCCCAAGGCGGTCGGCGATCAGCTGTGGGCGATTTCCGAACTCATCGACGGGCTTGGCCTGCACAGCGTCAAGGTCTACCAGAAGACCCGCGAGGATGTGATCCAGCGCCAGCAGGAAGAAATGCTGGAACTGTCCACCCCGGTGGTGAAGCTGTGGGAGGGCGTGCTGGCCCTGCCGATGATCGGCACGCTCGATTCGCAGCGCACCCAGGTGGTGATGGAATCGCTGCTGCAGCGGATCGTCGACACCGGTTCGGAAATCGCCATCATCGACATCACCGGCGTGCCCACCGTGGACACGCTGGTCGCCCAGCACCTGCTCAAGACCGTTACCGCCATCCGCCTGATGGGCGCCGACGCCATCATCAGTGGCGTGCGCCCCCAGATCGCACAGACCATCGTGCACCTGGGCCTGGACCTGCAGGGCATCGTCACCAAGGCCAACCTGGCCGACGCATTGGCACTGGCGCTCAAGCGCACCGGCCAGACGGTGACCAAGGCAGCGCGCTGAAATGGACCGCATCCCGATCCTGCAGATGGGCAATCTGCTGCTGGTGACCATCCAGGTGGACATGCATGACCAGCTTGCGCTGACCCTGCAGGACGACCTGACCGAACGTATTCAAAAGATCTCTGCGCGCGGCGTGTTGATCGACATTTCCGCGTTGGATATCGTCGATTCCTTCATTGGCCGGATGATTTCCACCATTTCGTCACTGGCCCGGATCATGGATGCCACCACGGTGGTGGTGGGCATGCAGCCGGCCGTGGCGATCACGCTGGTTGAGCTGGGCCTGACCCTGACCGGGGTCCGCACCGCGCTGAATGTCGAACGTGGCATGGACCTGCTGCGCATGGACCTGCTGCAGCAACCCGACGAAGAGGCGCCATGACCGCCGTCAGTGGATCCTTGCCGATCCGCGTCGAGCAGGACGTGGTGCTGGCCCGCCAGGCTGCCCGGCAGGCGGCCGTGGCATGCAGGATGCGGCTCATCGACCAGACCAAACTGGTCACTGCCGCCAGCGAACTGGCCCGCAACGCGGTGATCTATGGCGGCGGTGGCAGCATGGAATGGGAAGTGGTGGACAGCGGCATCCGCCGCGGGCTGCGCCTGGTGTTCTCCGACAACGGTCCCGGCATTCCCGATATCGCCCAGGCCCTGACCGATGGCTGGACCTCCGGCAGCGGCATGGGGCTGGGCCTGTCCGGCTCGCGCCGGCTGGTGGACCAGTTCGAACTGGAGAGCGAACCCGGCAAGGGCACCCGGGTTGCCATCACCAAATGGATCTGAATTTCTCTGGCCGCGTTACCCGGGTCGTGGTGGTGGAAGAGGTCTCGCAGGTAGGGCAGGCCCGGCGCGAAGCGCTGGCCATGGCCGATGGCATCGGCTTCGATGAAATGGATGCTGGCCGGGTGGCCCTGGCCGCCACCGAGCTGGCGACCAATGTGATCAAGCACGGACGCGGCGGGCGCATGTACCTGTCAGTGGTGTGCGGTCGCGGCGGTGAGGGCATCGAACTGTGCACCCTCGATGCCGGGCCGGGCTTCTCGCTGGCGCAGTCCCTGCCTGACGGCTATTCGACCGGCGGTACGCAGGGTTTGGGCCTCGGCGCAATACGGCGCCAGGCCACCGTGCTCGATGCCTGGTCCGACGACAAGGGTTGCGTGGTGATGGCGCGCGTCTACGCCAGCCGCGTTGCCCGCGACGTGGACGTGCCCTACGGTGCGCTGCGCCTGGCCATGCGCCATGAGGTGGCCTGCGGCGACGCCTGGCACCTGCGTGCCGATGCCCAGTCGGTGGCCGTGACGCTGATCGATGGCCTCGGGCACGGGCTGCCGGCGGCCGATGCCGCCCAGGCCGGCGTGGCGGTCGCAGCCGCGCGCGGGGCGGTTGCACCGGCGGACCTGATCGCGGCGATGCATGCCGGCATGTCCGGTACCCGCGGCGGGGCCACGGCGGTTGCCAGCGTGGACGTTGCCAGCGGCGCGGTCCAGTTTGCCGGCATCGGCAACATTTCGGCGGGCCTGCACGAGGCGACCACGACCCGTGGCATGGCCTCGCACCCGGGCATCGTCGGGGTGCAGTTCCGCAAGGCGCAACCATTCCATTTTCACGCGCCGGCAGGCACGCTGCTGCTCATGCACAGTGATGGATTGCAGGCGCGTTGGAGCCTGCGCGACTACCCCGGCCTGTTCCATCGCCACCCGGCGCTTATAGTGGCGGTGCTGCAGCGCGATTTCGATCGTGGCCGCGACGACACCGGCATCATCGCCCTGCGGCTCGGAGACCTGCATTGAACGCGCTTCCCCCCGAACAGGAAATCGTCCAGCTGCGCACGCAGGCCGATGCCCTGCGCGCGGAGCTGGAGGAAACCAACCAGGGCGTGCTGGCCCTGTACGCCGAACTGGACCAGCAGGCCGAGCAGCTGCGCGAGGTCTCCGAGCTCAAGAGCCGGTTCCTGTCTTACATGAGCCATGAGTTCCGCACGCCGCTGGGCTCGATACTGAGCATGACCCGGCTGCTGGAAGACGGCATGGACGGCCCGCTGACCGAGGAGCAGCGCCGCCAGGTGCGCTTCATCAGCGGCTCGGCGGCCGAGCTGCGCGAAATGGTCGACGACCTGCTGGACCTGGCCAAGATAGAAGCGGGCCGGATCACCATTTCGCCGGCCTGGTTCGACCTGATGGACCTGTTCGCGGCGCTGCGCGGCATGTTCCGGCCGCTCATCGAAGAGAACCGGGTGGACCTGGTGTTCGAAGATCCGCCAGCGTTGCCCCTGCTGTACACCGATGACAAGAAGCTGGCGCAGATCCTGCGCAACTTCATTTCCAATGCGCTCAAGTTCACGCCCAACGGCCAGGTGGTGGTGTCGGCCAAGCTGGTCGACGCGCATTCGGTGTGCTTCAGCGTGCGCGACACCGGCATCGGCATTCCGCAGGACCTGCTGCCTACCCTGTTCGAGGATTTCGTCCAGGTGGACACGCCGCTGCAGAAGCGTCTGCGCGGCACCGGCCTGGGCTTGTCGCTGTGCAAGCGCTTTGCCGAGCTGCTGGGTGGCGAGGTGGGGGTGACCAGCGAACTGGGCGTCGGTTCGGAGTTCCATGTGAAGCTGCCGCTGAAGCTGGCTGCCGAGGAGACCGCTGATGCCGACGCGTGACCGGATCCTGATCGTCGACGACAACGCGGCCACCCGCTATTCGGTGCGCCGGGTGCTGGAACACCACGGGTTCCGCGTGGAAGAAGCCGGCACCGGCACCGACGGCCTGGTCCAGCTCAACACGCAGGATTTCGGTGCGCTGGTGCTGGACGTCAACCTGCCCGACATGAGCGGTTTCGACGTGGTGCGCCAGCTGCGCGAAGACCCGCGCATGCAGCTGTTGCCGGTTGTGCATGTCTCGGCCGCCTCGATCGCCACCGGGGACCTCATCACCGGCCTCAACGCCGGTGCCGATGCCTACCTGGTGCACCCGGTGGATCCGGACGTGCTGCTGGCCACGCTGCGCAGCCTGCTGCGTGCGCGCCGCGCCGAAGACGCATTGCGCGACGCCGAAGCGCGTTTCGGCGAGATCTTCCGCCAGATCAATGCACCGATCACCGTCCTGGATGCGCAGCTGCAGGTGCATGAAGCCAACGATGCCTTCAAGCGCCTGCTTGGAGAGGACCTGGGGCCGGGCCGGATCGAGGCCTTGCTGGACCACCAGTTCGGGCCGATGAGCGCGTTGAAGGTGGCGCTGGCCGAAGGTGAGCGTTGGCAGGGCACCTTTGCCCTGCAAGTGCAGGGCAACCGGCGCATGACCGAGTGGCGGGTGACGCCCTACAGCGCTCCTGGCCTCGGCCTGGTGCTGGTCGAAGACATCACCGAGCGCCACGTGCGCGAACTGGAGCAGCGCCAGGAACTGGAGAGCGCCAACAGCGAGCTGGCCTTCCAGATCGCCGAGCGCGAGCGCACCGAAATGGAGCTGATGCAGGCCCAGAAGATGGATTCGCTCGGCCAGCTGACCGGGGGTATCGCGCATGATTTCAACAACCTGCTGACCACCATCATCTCCGGCCTGGACATGATCGAGATGGCCGCCAGCAGCGGCAAGTGGGACAAGGCAAGCCGTTACGTCGACATCGCCACCGCCTCGGCACACCGCGCCGCGGCGCTGACCCAGCGCATGCTGGCCTTTGCCCGCAAGCAGCCGCTGGATCCGCAGACGTTCGACGTGGTTGCCCGCGTACGCTCGCTGGAAGACATGCTGCGGCGCTCGATCGGCGAGAACATCGAACTGGAACTGGAGCTGGGCGCCGAACCGCTGGTGGCCATGGCCGATCCCAACCAGTTCGAGAACGTCATGCTCAACCTGGTCATCAACGCGCGCGATGCGCTGGCCGGCCAGGGCCTGATCCGCATCCGCGCGGGCCGCGCGAGGGTCGAGCGTGACCACGAGCTGTCGCCGGGCAACTACATCACCATCAAGGTGATCGACAACGGAACCGGCATTCCACTGGACCTGATCAACAAGGTGTTCGAACCGTTCTTCACCACCAAGCCGCAGGGCGAAGGCACCGGCCTGGGCCTGTCGATGACCTACGGCTTCGCGCGCCAGTCCGGCGGCAGCGCCCGTATTGCCAGCGAGCAGGGGGAAGGTGCCGAGATCGAACTGCTGTTGCCCGAGGGGCAGCAACAGGTCGAGATGGCGTCTGCGTCCACGGCGCAGGTGCAGGTGCAGCGCGGCCATGCCGAACGCATCCTGCTGGTGGACGACACCGATTCGGTGCGGATGATGGTGCGCGAGATGCTGCTCGAGGTCGGCTACCAGGTCGTGGAAGCCACCAACGCGCAGCAGGCGCTGCTGGAGCTGCATTCAGCGCGGGCCGTGGATCTGTTGTTGTCCGACGTCGGCCTGCCCGGCATGAACGGTCGCGACCTGGCCGATGCCGCGCGCGCGTTGCGCCCGAGCTTGCCGGTGCTGTTCATCACCGGCTATACGGAAAGTGCCGCCGTGCGCAACGAGTTCCTGGGCGAGGGCATGTCGCTGCTGCCCAAGCCGTTCAGCGTGCACGAACTGCTGCACAGCGTTGGCGCGATGTTCGGCCCCCGTCAGTAACCTGCCACTGGTTCGGTTTCGAACCGTTCGCCGAAACCGGTGATGTGCGGGCGTGCGCGGGCAATGGCCTGCTGCACGCCCGGCAGCGCCAGCGAGGCGTGGTGGAGTTCAGCGCTGTCCCAGACTTCAGTGATCCAGATCGCGTCGGCATTGGCGGGATCCTTGGCCACCACGTAGCTCCGGCATCCCGGCATGGCCTGGGTGCCCTCCAGCAGGATCGCGATGACCGCGTCGCGCTCGCCGGGAGCGATGTTCATCTTTCCGATCAGACCGTACATGGATGCCTTCCTGCTGCTCGAGGGAGGGTCGATGGTATCCTGCGCGCCGTTCTGGCGCCTGGCCCCCCATGTCTGTCTCCTATCCCCCGCGCCAGCAGTGGCTCGGCAACATCCGTGGCGACCTGCTTTCGGGCACCGTGGTCGCCTTGGCGCTGATTCCTGAAGCCATTGCCTTCTCGATCATTGCCGGCGTGGACCCCAAGGTGGGCCTGTATGCGTCGTTCTGCATCGCCGTGGTCACCGCCATCGCAGGCGGCCGGCCAGGCATGATCTCGGCGGCCACCGGCGCAATGGCGCTGGTGATGGTGGACCTGGTGAAGGACCACGGCCTGCAGTATCTGCTGGCCGCGACGATCCTGGCCGGCCTGCTGCAGATCATCGCCGGCGCACTGAAGCTGGGCGCGCTGATGCGGTTCGTGTCGCGTTCGGTGATCACCGGCTTCGTCAACGCACTGGCCATCCTGATTTTCCTGGCACAGATGCCCGAGCTGATCGGGCGCTCGTGGCAGGTGTGGGCGGTGTGCGCGGCGGGGCTGGCCATCATCTACCTGCTGCCGCGGTTGACCCGCGCAGTGCCGTCGCCGCTGGTGGCCATCGTGGTGCTGACCGCGCTGTCGATCGGGCTGCACTGGGAAGTGCGGACCGTGGGCGACATGGGCGCACTGCCCGACAGCCTGCCCACGTTCCTGTTCCCCGATGTGCCGATGACGTGGGACACGCTGGCGCTGCTGCTGCCGGTCTCGGCAACCCTCGCGGTGGTGGGCCTGCTGGAGTCGATGATGACCGCGCAGATCGTCGAGGACATGACCGACACCCCGAGCCAGCGCAACCGTGAGTGCGCCGGCCAGGGCCTGGCCAACATCACCGCTGGCCTGTTCGGCGGCATGGGTGGCTGCGCGATGATCGGGCAGTCGGTCATCAATGTATCCTCCGGCGGGCGTGGCCGGTTGTCCTGCCTGGTGGCAGGCGTGCTGCTGTTGCTGCTGGTGGTGTACGGGCACGACTGGGTGCGGCAGATTCCCATGGCCGCGTTGGTGGCGGTGATGATCATGGTCAGCATCGGGACCTTCCACTGGCGTTCCTTTGCCGAGTTCCGCGTGCACCCCATGAGCTCCTCGGTGGTTATGGTGGCCACCGTCGTGGTGACCGTTGCCACCCACGACCTGGCCAAGGGCGTGCTGACCGGAGTGCTGCTGTCGGCGTTGTTCTTCGCGCGCAAGGTGGGTCGGCTGCTGGTCGTCACCGACCACACCGACGACGACGGAGTCCGTACTTACACGGCGACCGGGCAGGTGTTCTTCGCTTCGGCGGGGCAGTTCGGCGAGAGCTTTGATTACCAGGAAGTGCCGGCGCGGGTACGGATCGACCTCAGCCAGGCGCACTTCTGGGACCTGAGTGCGGTTGGCGCACTGGACAGGGTTACCCTCAAACTGCGCGGGCATGGGGCGCAGGTCGAGGTGATCGGACTCAATGCCGCCAGCCAGACGTTGGTGGAGCGGCTGGGTGGCCGCACGCCTCACTGAACCCGGTCAGGATCCGGCGCTCAACATCTCCAGCACAGGGCCGCTACCAGCGTATGACCCGACCTGCATGTGCGTTGCACCTTGCCGGGCGGGCCGCAATGGACTGCGTGACGTAGTAGCGGTGCCCTCGGGCGCGCGCTGTTCTGTACTCCTGCCTGGAACACCCCCATGTCCACGTCCCGCCCGTCCGCTTCCAAGCGCCCCGGCAGCATCGCCAACCGGCTGATGCTGGGAACCGCGCTGATCGCCATGCTCTGCTTCGGCGTGACCGCCGCCCTCAGTTACCGCGAAGCCAGCCAGGCGCTGCTCGAATCCTCGCGGCGGACCATGGAAAGCCAGGCCGAGGCCGAATCGCGCCGGGTCGGTGCCGACCTGGCCGCCGCGTTTTCCACCAGCCAGGCACTGGCCGACAGCCTGGTGGTGCAGCACCGCGCTGCCACCCTGTCGCGCGCGACCGCCGCACAGGTGCTGCACCAGCAGCTGCAGTCGCACCCGGAATGGGTGGGCCTGGGCACGCTGTGGGAACCGCAGGCCTTCGATGGCAGGGACGCCGACTTCGTCGGTGCCGAAGCCCACGATGCCACCGGCCGCTTCATGAGCTACTGGGCCTGGCAGGATGGCGCGCCGGTGCAGGATGTACTCAAGGGCTATGACGTCCCCGGCGATGGTGACTGGTACCTGCGCCCGCGTGAGCTCAAGCGGCAGGCCGTGAGCGAGCCGTACCGTTATGAGATCGGCGGCAGGCAGGTGCTGATGACCACGCTGTCGACCCCGGTGCTCGACAACGGCCAGTTCCTGGGCGCGGTCACCGTGGACTTCGGCCTGGCCGCGCTGCAGGAGCGTCTGGCGGCGCTGCGCCCGATGGGCCAGGGCCACGTCGAACTCATCTCGCCCGGCGGCATCGTGCTGGCCGCGCAGGATGCCGGGCAGATCGGCCAGCGCCGCGACGATGCCGTCACTGCGCAGGTCCTTGCAGCCGTGGCGCGTGACCAGCGTTTCGAAGCGTTCACTCCGGATGCCGCAGGCAACGTGAAGGCGTATGTGCCGCTGCGCATCGGTGGCAGCGAAGAGCGGTTCGCGCTGGGCGTGATCGTGCCGTATGCGCTGATCACCGAACAGGCGCGCTCGCTGCTGTGGATCATCCTCGGCGTTGGCCTGGGCGCGGCGCTGGTGCTCAGCGCCAGCGTGTACGTGCTGCTGCGCCGCCAGGCGATCCGCCCGCTTGCCGATGCCGTGCGGCTCTCGGCGGACGTGGCCGAAGGCCGCCTGGACACGCCGCTGCCGCCGCCACGCGACGACGAAGTTGGCCGCCTGCTGGAATCCATGCAGCGCATGCGCGGCCAGCTGCGCGCGGTGATGGCCGCGCAGGGCGAGATGGCGCAACGCCATGAAGCCGGCGAACTCGGCTATCGCATGGACGCGCAGGCCTTCCCGGGCGCGTACGGACGCATGGTCGAAGACACCAACCAGCTGGTGGGCGCCAACATTGCCGTCACCCGTCGCCTGGTCGAGGTGATGCAGCGCTATGCGGTAGGCGATCTGTCGCAGGACATGGACCGCCTGCCCGGCGACCAGGCCGTGTTCACCGATGCGATGGACACCACCAAGGCCAACCTGCGCGCGATCAATACCCAGATCCGCGACCTGGCCGGTGCCGCCGCGCGCGGCGATTTCAGCCAGCGCGGCGACGGAGTGCGCTTCGACCATGACTTCCGCGCCATGGTCGAAAACCTCAACACCATGATGCAGGTGAGCGACGACAACCTGCAGCAGATCTCCGCGCTGCTGCGCGCGATCGCCGCCGGTGACCTCACCGCGCGCATGCACGGCCAGTTCCATGGCGTGTTCGCGCAGATGCGCGACGATGCCGATACCACCGTGACCCAGCTGACCGACATCGTCGGCCGTATCCAGCAGGCGACCGACAGCATCAACCTGGCGGCGGGCGAAATCGCCTCGGGCAACAGCGATCTGTCGCGCCGTACCGAACAGCAGGCCGCGAGCCTAGAGGAAACCGCCGCGTCGATGGAGGAACTGACCTCCACCGTGCGCCAGAACGCCGACCACGCCGTGCAGGCCAACCAGCTGGCCGCCGGTGCCGCCAACGTGGCCGAACAGGGCGGGCAGGTGGTGGGCCAGGTGGTGACTACCATGGCCGGGATCGAGGCCGCGTCCAAGCGCATCGCCGAGATCATCTCGGTGATCGATGGGATCGCCTTCCAGACCAACATCCTGGCGCTCAACGCCGCCGTGGAAGCGGCGCGCGCCGGTGAGCAGGGCCGCGGCTTTGCGGTGGTGGCCTCGGAAGTGCGCGCGCTGGCGCAGCGTTCAGCCGGTGCGGCGAAAGAGATCAAGCAGTTGATCGACGATTCGGTGGAGCAGGTCGCCGAGGGCTCGGCGCTGGTGCAGACCGCCGGGCGCACCATGGAAGAGATCGTTACCGGCGTGCGCCGGGTCAACGACATCATGGCCGAGATTTCCGCCGCCTCGAAGGAGCAGTCCGCCGGCATCGAGCAGGTCAACCAGACCATCACCCAGATGGACGAAACCACCCAGCAGAATGCGGCGCTGGTGGAAGAAGCCACCGCGGCGGCGCGGGCGATGGAAGAGCAGGCCCAGCACCTGGGCAAGGCCGTGGCGATCTTCCGCACCGGCGCGGCTGCGCCGTCTGCAGCGCCTGCGGCACCGCGCAAGGCCGTCGGCCAGAAGCGGGCCCCGATGCGTGCAGCAGCGGCAGCGGTCGAGACCGAATGGGAAACCTTCTGAGCAGCAAAAAGCCCGGTCAATCGACCGGGCTTTTCAGGTGAGGCGTGCTGCGGGGTTTACCAGCGCATGCCCTGGAAGGGATTCCAGCTGGTGTCGCCCTTCACTTTTTCCAGGTAGTAGTTGTAGTTGGTGGTGAGCGCAATGAACAGCGACCACGCAATCGCGATGCCACGGCCGATCGGGTCGGGCAGGAATGCCAGCACCACGCCGAGCACCAGGGTCAGGCCCAGGATCGTAAGGGCCTTGCGCCACATGCCCAGGATGAAGAGGTAGATGCAGCCGAAGAACAGGGCGAAGAAGTTGAAGTTGACCTTGACCTTCTGCCCGAACGGCAGCGCCTTGTAGGCGGCCTTGAAGGCCGGCGAGTTTGGCGCCCCGTGGGCATTGAAGAAGTCGAACCGGAACTGCCACTTGGGGCTGAAGGATGACGCGATGTTGGAATCCATATCCACTTTATGATGTTGAAAACGGTTACATGATAGTCGCTGACTATTGAAAAGCGCCAGTTTTCGGGCGCGCGGCAGTGCTGACGCATTCCGGCGTGGGCGACGTCACACATTCGTCCACAAATTCATATAGGGTTCGCATTCCTCGCGGCATGGGTGCCGCGAGGGTGTATTGGAAGCGATCGAGAGTCAGACCATGTCGAGTGTTGTGATGTCCCCTGAGCGTCCTGAAGCCGGCCCGCGCATCCTGCCGTGTCCGGTTGCAACCCAGGCGCAGCATCTGCTGGCACAGCTGCAGTTTTCCCATGTCGGTTCGCGCGCGCTGGCGCGACCGCAGGTGGAGAGCGATGTGGCCGTGGACGCCACCCCGGCCTGAAGCGGGTTCATCCCCCCATTGAGCGCCGGTCTGCGCAGTTCCATGCCGGGTGCGTCTGTCCCCGGCCTTCCTGCCCAGGCTGCCCTGAGGCGCCTTCTGCCAGGGGTTACCCCACGCCCTGAATAGGGAAAGTCTTACGGCACAAGGCCTGCGGCCGTTTGTCGCAATCAGCCCGTTCGAGGGCTTGCGCAAGTTTGCTGAATGGGGAGAAATACCCCGAAAGCCCCTTCGCGCGCGGCTTACATTTGGCCCCCTATGCTGGGCCGCATTTTTCGCCTCAGTGCCGTTGGAGAGTTCGTGGGTTCCGGTAGTCACAGACATCAGCAGGGCGCCGGCCACGGCCAGGCCGCTGCAGGACAGGGCAGCACTGGCGGGAAGCGCACGCAGGGTAGCCGCGCATGAGTGTGCAGGCCGTCAACGCCGTGATCGATGCCGGCCGCCCGGTGCTGCCCGTCGAAAGCCCGATGGGCATGCCCGAACAGACCTTTACCCAAGGCCGCCTGCTGACGCCGCGCCAGCGCACCGCGCCGCGCATGATCGCGCTGCGCCGCTTCTACATCTTCGGCGGCACGGCGGCCATGACCGTGGCCGCCACCCACATGATGTGGAAGGTGCTGGCTACCAATGGCGTCACCGTATTGGAAGGCTGCCTGCTGGTGCTGTTCGTGGCGCTGTTCGCCTGGATCGCGCTGTCCTTTGCCGGTGCCCTGGCCGGGTTCCTCACCGCCGTGTTCGACCGTGGCTACAAGCTGGGCATCGACCCGGACCAGCCGCTGCCGCAGGTGCATACCCGCACCGCGCTGCTGATGCCGACCTACAACGAAGATCCGCGCCGCCTGCTGGCCGGCCTGCAGGCCATCTATGAGTCGGTGGCCGATACCGGGCAACTGGAGCAGTTCGATTTCTTCGTGCTCAGCGATACCCGGCGCGAGGACATCGGTGCGGCCGAGGAGCAGGCGTTCGCCGAGCTGTGCGACGCGGTCGGTGGGCATGATCGCCTGTTCTACCGGCGCCGTGGCGACAACAGCGGCCGCAAGGCCGGCAACATCGCCGACTGGGTGCGCCGTTTTGGCGGCGGTTACCTGCAGATGCTGATCCTGGACGCCGACAGCCTGATGACCGGCGACACCATCGTGCGGCTGGTGGCGGGCATGGAGCACAACCCGGACGTGGGCCTGATCCAGACCCTGCCGGCGGTGATCGGTGGGCGTACCCTGTTCGCGCGCATGCAGCAGTTTGGCGGGCGCGTGTACGGCCCGGTGATCGGGCGGGGCGTGGCATGGTGGCACGGCGCGGAAAGCAATTACTGGGGCCATAACGCGGTGATCCGTACCGAGGCCTTTGCCGAGAACGCCGGCCTGCCGCCGTTGCCGGGCCGGCAGCCGTTTGGTGGCCACGTACTGAGCCACGATTTCGTCGAGGCGGCGTTGATGCGTCGCGGTGGCTGGGCCACCCATATGGTGCCCTACCTCAAGGGCAGCTATGAAGAAGGTCCGCCGACCCTGACCGACATGCTGGTGCGCGACCGCCGCTGGTGCCAGGGCAACCTGCAGCACGCCAAGGTGGTGGGTTCGCGTGGCCTGCACTGGGTCAGCCGCATGCACATGATGATCGGCATCGGACATTACTTCACCGCGCCGATGTGGGCGATGCTGATGCTGATCGGCATTGCCATCCCGCTGTTCCAGGGCGGTATCGATTTCAGCGAAGTGCTGCACATGTCGCCGGGCCTGTACTGGCGGCAGCAGGATGAAACACAGGTGATCCGCATGTTCGCCATCACCATGGCGGTGCTGTTGCTGCCCAAGGTGCTGGGCTACATCGCGATGTTGATCGACCCGGCCGAGCGCCGCGGTTGCGGCGGGGGCATCCGCGCATTCGTGTCGATGCTGCTGGAAACCGTGCTGGCCGCGCTGATGGCGCCGGTGGTGATGTACGTGCAGTCGCGCGGCGTGGCCGAAGTGCTGGCCGGCAAGGATTCGGGCTGGGATGCACAGCAGCGCGATGACGGCGGCATTTCCTGGCCGGCGCTGATCAAGGGCTACGGTGGCCTGAGCGTGTTCGGGTTGTTCATGGGCATGCTGGCCTATGCGGTGTCGCCGGCGCTGGCCGCCTGGATGGCGCCGGTGGTGGTGGGCATGGTGCTGGCCATTCCGGTGGTCGCGTTGACTTCCGGGCGCCGCGCCGGCGACCTGCTGCACCGCCTGCGCCTGATGGAAATCCCGGAAGAGACCACCCCGCCGACCATCCTGCAGCGCGCCGCCGAACTGCGCCGTGCTGCTGCCCAACGCGCCGGCCACTGACATCTGGCCCCATAATGCGGCCAGAACGTACTGGAGCCGCACGATGTCGCAAGCGCTGGAAACCGTAGTCAACGAAACCGCCGCCAACCCGCAATGGTCCGTGCTCTGGCTGCACGGCCTGGGCGCGGATGGCCATGATTTCGCCCCGATCGTGCCCGAGCTGCTGCGTCCGCACTGGCCGGCGATCCGCTTCGTGTTTCCGCATGCCCCGGTGCAGCCGATTACCATCAACAACGGCGTGCCCATGCGCGCCTGGTATGACATCGTCAGCATGGACTTCCGCTCGCGCGCCGATGCTTCCGGTGTGGATGCCTCGGTACGGGCGCTGGATGCCCTGATCGATGCGGAGGTCGCGCGCGGCATTCCGGTCGAGCGCATCCTGCTCGCCGGCTTCTCGCAGGGCGGGGCGATCATCCTCAGCGCCGCATTGCGCTCGACCCGGCCCATCGCCGGTCTGATCGCGCTGTCCACCTACCTGCCGGATCCGGAAGCGGCCATCAACGCCGCCATTGCCGATGGCGCGCGGCCGCCGGTGTTCATGGCCCATGGCGCGCAGGATCCGGTGATCCCGCAGGTGATCGCTGCCGACACCGCCCAGCGGCTCACGGCAGCCGGCTTCCCGCTGGAGTGGCATTCCTATTCCATGGCCCACCAGGTCTGCGCCGAAGAACTGCAGGCGCTGGGCGACTGGCTGGACGCACGCTTCGCCGCCGCCTGAGCCATGAACGACCCGCGCCAGCAGCTGTGGTTGCCCGAGCTGTGCCGCCTGCCGCGGCTGGGTGCGATGCTCGGGCTGGCAGAGCTGGTGGTGGTGGTGGTGGCGCTGTCGCCCGACGGCAGCCGGCAATGGAGCGTGGCGGATTTCCTGTCGGCCAGCGGCCTGGCGTTGTGGCTGGCATTGGCGGTCACGGTGAGTCTGTGCGCGGCGCGGGCGACCTTGTCGCGGCTGCCGGAAGCGTTGGGTTCGGCGCTGGCAGTAGCCATGGCCGCCCTGATTGCTGCTGCCTGCACGGGCATCGTGCACGCGCTGTATGCGGTGCTGGATGCGCGCGGTTTCGCCGGGGATGTCGGCTTCTGGCGGTTCACCCTGGGCTGCGCCACGGTCACCGCGCTGATCGTGGCACTGGCGTTGCGCTACTTCTACGTGAGCGATCGCTGGAGCGCGCAGACCGTGGCCAACGCACGCGCGCAGGCCGATGCGCTGCAGGCGCGGATCCGCCCGCATTTTCTGTTCAACAGCATGAATCTCATCGCCAGCCTGGTGCGGCGTGATCCGGAAGTGGCCGAGCGCGCGGTGCTGGATCTGTCCGACCTGTTCCGTGCCGCGCTGGGGGCGGGCGAGGGCGACTCCACCCTGCAGGCCGAGTGCGAACTGGCCGAAGCCTACCTGTCGATCGAATCGCTGCGGCTGGGGGAGCGCCTGCAGGTGGAATGGCAACGCGCAGACGGTTTGCCTTGGACCCTGCCGATGCCGCGCCTGGTGCTGCAGCCGCTGGTGGAAAATGCAGTGCTGCATGGCATCTCGCGGCTGCCGGCTGGCGGCACCATCGTCATTGCGCTGTCCTTCGAAGGGGCGCAGCTGCACATCCGCATCCAGAACCCCGCGCCCGATCCGGACGTGCGTGCGCTGCCGCTGATGCAGGGCGCCGGGCACGCGCAGCGCAACATCGCGCACCGCCTGGCCTGGCGGTTCGGCCCGGCTGCACGGATGACGGGGGCATGGAACGACGGCTACTATGCCTGCGACATCTTCGTGCCTGTTCAGTGAGGAAGCCTGCTTGAGAGTTGTCATCGCCGACGACGAGCCGCTCGCCCGCGAGCGCCTGCGCAGCCTGCTGGCCGAACAGCCCGGGGTCGAGGTGGTGGCCGAAGCCGAGAATGGCGAGCAGGCGCTGCATGCCTGCGCGGAGCTGCAGCCGGACCTGGTGCTGCTGGATATCGCCATGCCCGGGCTGGACGGCCTGGAGGCCGCCCGTCACCTGGCCACGTTCGATCCGCGCCCGGCGGTGGTGTTCTGCACCGCCTACGATGCGCACGCGCTGTCCGCATTCGAAGCGGCGGCCATCGATTACCTGATGAAGCCGGTACGTAGTGAACGCCTGGTTGCCGCGCTGGAACGCGCCCGGACGTTCCTGGCCGGCCGCAACGGGCAGCCCAGCGCGCCCAGCCAGCAGGCACGCACGCTGTTGTGCGCGCGCCTGCGCGGCAGCCTGCGGCTGATCCCGATCGACGACATCCACTACATGCAGGCCGAGGAAAAGTACGTGGTGGTGCACCATGCGCGCGGCGAGGACCTCATCGAGGAGTCGCTGAAGTCGCTGGAAGAGGAATTTGCCAGCCGTTTCGTGCGCATCCACCGCAACTGCCTGGTGGCCCGCCACGAACTGGTGGAGCTGCGACGAAATGGCGCAGGCCAGGTCCAGGCCGTGCTGCGCCATGGCAAGGCCCCGCTGGAGGTCAGCCGGCGCTGCGTGGCGAGCCTGAAGCAGGACCTCAAGCACCTGTAACCGGCGATAATGGGCGCATGACCAGCCTGCGCATCGCCACCCGAAAGAGCCCGCTTGCCCTGTGGCAGAGCGAACACGTTGCCGACCGCCTGCGCCAGGCCCACCCCGGGCTGGACGTGGTGCTGGTGCCGATGAGCACCCGCGGCGACGAGGTGCTGGACCGCTCGCTGGCCGCGATCGGCGGCAAGGGCCTGTTCCTGAAGGAGCTGGAGCTGGCCATGCTGCGGGGCGATGCGGACTGCGCCGTGCACTCGCTCAAGGACGTGCCGATGGAACTGGACGCACCGTTCGCGCTGCCGGCCATGCTGACCCGGCACGACCCCGCCGACGGGTTCATTTCCAACCTGTACGCCTCGGTGGACGCGCTGCCGATCGGCGCGCGCGTGGGCACCTCCTCGCTGCGCCGCCAGGCCCAGCTGCGCGCGCTGCGCCCGGACCTGGAACTGCTGGACCTGCGCGGCAACGTCAACACGCGCCTGGCCAAGCTCGACAACGGCGGCTACGACGCCATCGTGCTGGCCGTGGCGGGCCTGGAACGGCTGGGGCTGGGCGCGCGCATCGTGGCGCGGCTCGCTGCACCGGACTGGTTGCCGGCGCCGGCGCAGGGCGCGGTCACGGTGGAATGCAACGGCGACGATGCGCGGGTGATGGCACTGTTCGCCGCGCTCGACGATGCACGTACGCGCGCCTGCGTGGAAGCCGAGCGCGCCATGAACCGCGCGCTGCACGGCAGCTGCCACGTGCCGGTGGCCGGCTACGCGCAGTGGGAGGGCGACGATCTGTTCCTGCAGGGCCTGGTCGGCGGCGTGGCCGACGGGCGGCTGATCCGCGCCGAAGCGCGGGGCCCGGGCAACGACCCGGATGCGCTCGGGAAGGCGGTGGCCCAGGGCCTGCTGGACGGCGGCGCCGGCGAGTTGATCGCCGTCTGAGGCGCGTTTCGATCATTGATAAACGCCGGTGGAAGGCAGCCACCGGCGTTCGGGTCGGTTTCGGATGGTTGGGCCGCGCTGCGCGCGGTGTCCGGCCAACGGCCCGACCTACGAATTGCTACGGGCCCATTGGGATCGGGATGAACCAACCACGGATCCCGGTTGTCCCCATTACTTGAATTTGTAGACCACGTTCATCGTGGTCAGGGTATCGGTCTTGCGCTTGTCTTCGGCTACGTCGCTGTTGTAACGCGCCTGCCAGGCGGCCTTCAGGGCCAGGTGCTCGTTCATGCTCACCGACACGCCGAAATCGTTCTGGCCGAAGGTGTTGTACGAGCCCGATTCCACCAGCAGGGTGTTGATCAGGTCGGTATTGGGGGTCAGCGAATACTTCACGTCGAACAGCCCGCGGCCGATCAGGCCGGTACGGGTTTCGTCGTCTTCGGTGTTGTGCGTGCGGCGCACACCGGGGCCGATCTGCGCGTCCATGTAGAAACGGTCGCCTTCCACCAGCCGGGTGCCGTAACCGAGACCGAATGAACTCTGGCGGTCGTAGGTAGCGAAATCGTCGCGCTCATAACGCACCGTGGCGGTGATCTGGCGGTGCTCGCCCAGCTGCAGCGCGCTGCCGGCGCTGCCGGTGTAGCGGTTGGCGGTGGTGTTGCTGCGCTTGGTGACGGTGCCATCGTCGGCGGTTTCGGTGTATTCCGAACGCGAGCGCAGGCCGAACAGGTCCATGCTGTGCACCCAGTCGTCATCGGTATAGCGCAGGCGCAGCCGGCCGTTGGCGCTTTCGGTGTTGCTGTTGCCCCGTGCGGAGGCAAACCCGAGTTCGCCGCCGCTGCCGCTCCACGGCGAGGTCATCGCGGCCAGGTCGGTGGTGTCCTGGGCAAAGGCGGCCGGGGCACTGAGCAGCAGGGAAGCAAGCAACGTCACGCGCAGGGACATCAACGATTCTCCGGATCAACAGGGGGGAGGAGCAACGCGTGATGATACTGGATGCCTTCACGCCGTTTTTCCTTTTCCTGCCCGTGCTTTAGGAGAGGTTTGGACTTGTCGCCTGTTCAGGGCACGGCGATCTGCAGTGTGGGATCGTCGAAACGGCTGTAATCCACCGTGACCTTGAAGGCTTTGCCCTGGGTCTGGCCCTGGCGTTCGATCCGCACCGGAAGGCCGGCCGCGTTGATCCAGTACAGCATGCCGTCCGGTGCGGCGCTGGCGTGGCGCACGCGGTAGCGGCGGGCGGGCTGTCCCTCCACGCGCTCCTCGCCCAGCGCTTCAACCTGCAGTTCGGCGGCGGTGGCGTCAGCCGGCAACGGGCTGCGCCATTGCGCCAGCAGGCCCGGCGGCACCGGCACCTGGCGGACTTCGCCGGCGCGCTGCAGGAAGAACGTGTCGCCGATGATGGTCTGCACGCCCTCGTCGGTCTGCAGGCGGTAGCGGTCCGGCGCCACGAATTCCATGCGGGCGTCCAGCGTTCGCGGCCCCTGCATGTGCAGGCTGGCGTGGAAGCTGCGCAGCTGCCCGAAGCGCTGGCTGGCGGCCAGTACCGCCTGCGCGGGATCGCTGGCGACCGGCACCGGCGGCGTGGCGGCTGCAGGCGCGGCGGGCGCGGCGGGCGCAGGTGCCTGCCCGCAGGCAGACAGCAGCAGGGACAGCACGGCAACGGCAGGCAGCAGGCGCATGGCGGGGTTCGGGCGGGCAGGGGGCCCCACGATAGCCGAAGTTCGGATCCGGGCCGCCACAACGGCGGCGACTCGGACATAATCGGGTCATGGACCGATATGAACGCATCAACGCCCTGCATCGTCTGCTGAAGTCCGCCCGCTATCCGGTCACGGTGGCGACCCTGCAGGAAAAACTGGCGTGTTCGCGCGCCACCGTCTATCGCGACCTGGCCTTCCTGCGCGATGCGCTGATGGCGCCGGTCGAGGGCGATGGCGAGGCTGGCTTCCGCTACCAGGACAACGAGAGCGAGCGGTTCGAGCTGCCCGGCCTGTGGCTCAGCTCCGAAGAACTGCACGCCCTGCTGGCCTCCCAGCACCTGCTGGCGCGTACGGGCGGTGGCGTGTTGTCGTCGGTGCTGGCGCCGCTGCAGCAGCGCATCGAAGGGTTGCTGGCCGCGCAGGCCGGCGTGTCGACCTGGCCGGTGGACCGGGTGCGGGTCATTCCGCACCGCGGCCGCAAGTTCGATGAAGCCAGCTTCCGCGCCGTGGCCTCGGCCGTGCTCGAGCGCAGGCAGCTGGCGTTCGAGTACCGGGCCCGTTCCACCGACGAGGCGACCAAGCGCACTGTGTCGCCGCAGCGCATGACCCACTATCGCGACAACTGGTACCTGGACGCCTGGGACCACGGCCGCGAGGGCTTACGCAGCTTCGCCGTGGACCGCATCTACAAGGCCCGCGTGGTCGATACGGTTGCGCGCGACGTGGACGACACCGAGCTGGACGAGCAGTTGGGTGCCAGCTACGGCATCTTCTCCGGCCCGCCCAAGGGCTGGGCCACCATCGTCTTCAGTGCCAAGGCCGCGCGCTGGGTGGCCGACGAGCATTGGCATTCCAAGCAGCAGGGCCGGTTCCTGGCCGACGGCCGCTATGAGCTCAAGGTGCCCTACAGCGTCTCGCGTGAGCTGCTGATGGATGTGCTGCACTACGGTTCGGATGCGGAAATCATCGAGCCGACCGTGCTGCGCGAGCAGGCCAAGGCGCTGCTGATGATGGCGCTGAGCAATTACGAATAGCGGTCATGCCCCCCGGTCATATGGCCGGGATACCCCGCTGGCCGGGGCTTGCGGTATGGTTGGCTGCTACGCAGCCCCTCGGATTCCGTCCCCATGAAAAAGACCCTGTTGCTCCCGTTGCTGGCCGTCACGCTGGCCTTGGCCGCCTGCGGCAAGCCTGCCGCCGATTCCAGCAAACTGGTCGTTGCGGCCACTGCGGTGCCGCACGCCGAGATCCTGGCGGTGGTCAAGCCGATCCTGCAGAAGGAAGGCGTGGAGCTGGACGTAAAGGTCTTCAACGACTACGTGCAGCCCAACGACCAGCTGGTGCAGAAGCAGGTGGACGTGAACTACTTCCAGACCGAACCCTACCTGGACGCCTACAACCGCGACCGCAAGACCGACCTGACCAAGGTGATCGGCGTGCACATCGAGCCGTTCGGCGCCTACTCGCGCCGCGTCAAGTCGCTGGCCGATCTGCCGGTGGGTGCCGACGTGGTGATTCCCAACGACCCGAGCAACAACAGCCGTGCGCTGATCCTGCTGCACAAGGCCGGCGTGATCACGCTCAAGGACCCGACCAACGCACTGGCCACCCAGCGCGACATCATTGCCAACCCGAAGCAGCTCAAGTTCCGCGAACTGGATTCGGCGATGCTGCCGCGTGTGCTCGACCAGGTGGACCTGGCCCTGATCAACACCAACTACGCGCTGGATGCGGGCCTCAACCCGACCCAGGACGCGCTCGCGATTGAAAGCAAGGATTCGCCGTACGTGAACTTCCTGGTCGCCCGCCCGGACAACAAGGACGACCCGCGCGTGCAGCAGCTGGCCAAGGCGCTGACCAGCCCGGAAGTAAAGGCCTTCATCGCCGAGAAATACAAAGGCGCGGTGCTGCCGGCGTTCTGATCGGACACGAGCCGACCCACGGTCGGCTCCTACCGAGGGGTGCGGAAGCCCATCGTCGCTTCCACCGCCTGGAGCCACCCGGCATACAGCGCTTCGCGCCGGTCAACCGCCATCTGCGGCACGAACCGGCGATCCACCGCCCACTGCTCGGCAATCTCCGCGCGGCTGCTCCAGAACCCGGTGGCCAGGCCGGCCAGGTAGGCCGCGCCCAGCGCGGTTGTCTCGGCCACCTGCGGGCGCAGCACGGGCACGCCCAGCAGGTCGCTCTGGAACTGCGCCACGAAGTCATTGGCGATCGCGCCCCCATCGGCGCGCAGTTCCTTCAGTTCAATGCCCGCATCGGCCTGCATCGCGGCCAGCACGTCGCGGGTCTGGTACGCCATCGATTCCACCGCCGCGCGGATGAAGTGTTCCTTGGTGGTGCCCCGGCTCAGGCCGAACACCGCCCCGCGCACATCGCTGCGCCAGTACGGCGCGCCCAGGCCGACAAAGGCGGGCACCATGTACACCCCGCCGTTGTCGGCCGCGCGTTCGGCATAGGCCTGGCAGTCGCTGGACTTGCCGAACATGCGCAGCCCGTCGCGCAGCCACTGCACCACCGATCCGGCCACGAAGATCGAGCCTTCCAGGGCGTACTCCACCTGCCCATCGATGCCCCAGGCCAGCGTGGTGAGCAGGCCGTTGCTGGAGGCCACCGCGCGGTTGCCGGTATGCATCAGCATGAAACAGCCGGTGCCATAGGTGTTTTTGACCATGCCAGGTTCGAAACAGGCCTGGCCGAACAGCGCGGCCTGCTGGTCGCCCGCGATGCCGGCGATTGGAATGTGCTGGTCGAAGAAGAACTGCGAACGGGTGGTGCCATACACCTCGCTGGAGCTGCGCACTTCGGGCAGCATCGCGCGCGGGATGTCCAGCAGCGCCAGCAACCCGTCATCCCAGGTCAGGGTGTGGATGTTGAACAGCAGCGTGCGGGCCGCGTTGCTGTAGTCGGTGACGTGCACCGCGCCGCCGGTGAGGTTCCACACCAGCCAGCTGTCGATGGTGCCGAACAGCAGCTCGCCGCGCTCGGCGCGGGCCTGCGCGCCTTCCACGTGGTCAAGGATCCAGCGGATCTTGGTCGCCGAAAAGTAGGCATCCACCAGCAGCCCGGTGCGGGCGCGGATCAGCGGCTCGTGTCCCTCGGCCTTGAGTCGCTCGCAGATGTCGTTGCTCTGTCGGGACTGCCAGACGATCGCATTGTGGATGGGCTGGCCGGTGGCTTTGTCCCAGACCACCGTTGTTTCGCGCTGGTTGGTGATGCCGATCGCCGCGATCTGGCGCGGGTCGATCTGCTCGCGGTTGAGCAGTTCGGTCAGGGTGGTATAGACACTGGTCAGGATCTCGCGCGGATCGTGTTCAACCCAGCCCGGCTGCGGGAAGATCTGCCCGAACTCGCGCTGCGCCACCCCGGCGACGTGCCCGGCGCGGTCGAACAGCATTGCGCGCGAGCTGGTGGTGCCCTGGTCGATGGCGAGTACGTAGCGTTTGTCCATGGGGGATCCTGGGGTGCGGCCGGCACGATGCACTGGCGATGGTAAGCGGGACATCCAGCATGTCATCCATGGGCTTCCCCCTCGCTATGGTGAGCAGTATCGACGTCGCCGCCGCAAGGAAGAATGAAAGCGGCAGCGCCCCACCGTTGGTCGGGCGACCGGTAAAAAGGGCAATGCCAGAAACGACAACGGGCCCGCGAGGGGCCCGTTGCCTTGCTACGTGTAGCGGAAGCGCTTAGAAGCGCGCGCCGATACCGAAGCCCACGGTCCACGGATCCAGCTTGGCTTCGTCGCCGGTGCTGCGGCCGTTGACGGTCAGGTCCGGGCGCGAATGCATGTAGCGGGCATCGGCACGGGCGAACCAGGTGCTGTTGATGTTCATGTCCACGCCGACGGTACCGATGGCGCCCTTGGCGGTTTCCAGCCCGATATGGCCGGCGTCGCTGACCAGCTTCTCGTTGCTGAAGTTCGACTCGTAGTAACCCACGCCCACGAACGGACGGAACACGTTGTCGGCCTGGCCGAAGTGGTACTGGCCGCTCAGCGCGATCGGCTGCTGCTCAACCGTGCCCAGCTTGGCATTGTTGGCGCCGCGGACGCGGTGGTCGAACTTGTCAGCTGCGCCCCACAGTTCCACGGCCCAGTTGTCGTTGATGTAGTAGCTGAAGCTCAGCGTCGGCGCCGGGCCGCCATCGACCTTGTCGATGCCTTCCAGCGGATCGTTCTTCGGCTGCAGCAGTGCAACGCCGCCGACAACGGCGAAATGCTTGCCCGACGCGGTGTCGGTGGTGCTGTCCTGCGCGAAGGCGGCAGGGGCGAAGGCAAGGGCAGTCAGGGTAGCCAGGGTCAGGGTGCGGATGGAGCGCATGGGGGAATCTCCTCAGGTATTTTTTTGTTCTTGGGCCCCCGTTGCATCGGGGCGAGGCAAACGTAGTCCCCGCAACATGAATCGAATCCGACGCACGTTAAAATTTAGTTTGTTCTGTTCAGCCAGCAGCGCGAAATCGTTGCGCTGGCGCGCGATCATGCAATGCGCGACATTCATGCATCTGGAGACACTGTGACGAATCCAACGCTGTGCATCGGCCTGCCTGCGCAGGTTTCGGCAGGTTGCCGCGTGCTGGTGCTGGGATCGATGCCGGGCGTGGCATCGCTGGATGCAGCGCAGTATTACGCGCATCCGCGCAATCGATTCTGGCCGTTGATGTCGGCGCTGACCGGGATCAACGCCGGCCTTGCCTACGTTGATCGCCTGCAGGCGTTGCAATCGGCCCGCGTAGGGCTGTGGGATGTGATCGGGCAGTGCGAGCGGCATGGCAGCCTGGACGCGGCGATCGTGCGCGGCAGCGAAGTGCCCAATGCCGTGGCCGATCTGGTTGGCCGATTGCCGGCCCTCGCGGCGGTCGCCTGCAATGGCGCCACTGCACACGCCGCCTTCGTGCGTTACATCCTGCCGGTGCTGGGCGAACGTGCGACATCCCTGTCGGTGTGGTCGCTGCCCTCGACCAGTCCGGCGAATGCGGCATGGCCGCTGCCGCGCCTGCAGGTGGCGTGGCAGCCCGTCGCCGATGTCCTGGCCGGCTGAGCCGGACCGCAGCGGGACAATACGGTACCGACTGGAACACCCGCTGCAGCAGCGCCCGTCCCTGCTGCAACACGCTGTCCCGGGACAGAGCGAGTGAAAATTGCCCAAGCTGGTTGGCGCTGACGCCTCATGCCCCCACAATAGGCGATTCCCTACACCAGATTGCCGGAGTTATCCCCATGGCCGAAATCAAGGAAGCACTTGTCCCCGATATCGGTGACTACAGCGATATCCCGGTAATCGAGGTGCTTGTCGCCGTTGGTGACACCGTCAAGAAGGACCAGGGGCTGGTCACGCTCGAGTCGGACAAGGCCACGATGGAAGTGCCGTCCTCGGTCGCCGGCGTGGTCAAGGAAATCAAGGTCAAGGTCGGCGACAACCTGTCCGAGGGCAAGGTCGTGGCGCTGATCGAAGTGGCTGACGCGGCCGCAGCGCCTGCCCCGGCGGCTGCGCCGGCACCCGCTGCCGCCCCGGCCAAGGCCGCTGCTGCCGCCGCCCCGGCCCCGGCCACCCAGAGCGCGCCCGCCGCTGCACCGGCTGCTGCCGGCGGTGGCCCGGTGGAAGCGCTGGTGCCGGACATCGGCGATTACACCGACATCCCGGTGATCGAAGTGCTGGTCGCCGTCGGCGATACCGTCAAGAAGGACCAAGGCCTGGTCACGCTCGAGTCGGACAAGGCCACGATGGAAGTGCCGTCGTCGGTTGCCGGCGTGGTCAAGGAAATCAAGGTCAAGGTCGGCGACACCCTGTCGCAGGGCAAGGTTGTCGCCATCATCGAAGCCGAGGGCGCTGCCGCCCCGGCGCCGAGCCAGGCCGCCGCTGCCACTGCCCCGGCCGCCGCCGAAACCGGCACCAAGGTGGAACCGGTCGCCGTGCCGGCCCAGCCGGACAAGCTGGCGGCGCGCGAAATCGCCAGCGCCCCCTCGGCCGGTGCCCCGAGCAGCCCGCCGGTGCAGTTCAACGCCGACAGCGTGCTGCCGTCCAAGGTGCCCTACGCCACCCCGGCGGTGCGCGTGTTCGCCCGCGAGCTGGGCGTGGACCTCAACCAGCTGACCGGCACTGAAAAGGGCGGACGCATCACCAAGGCCGACGTGCAGAAGTTCGTCAAGTCGGCGCTGTCCGGCGTTGGCGCCGCCGTTGCCGGTGGCACGGTCGCCGCCGGTGGCGGGCTCAACCTGCTGCCGTGGCCGAAGGTCGATTTCAGCAAGTTCGGTGAAGTCGAGACCCAGCCGCTGTCGCGCATCAAGAAGATCTCCGGTGCCAATCTGGCGCGCAACTGGGCCATGATCCCGCACGTCACCCAGTTCGAGCAGGCCGACATCACCGACCTGGAAGGCCTGCGCGTGGCGCTGAACAAGGAAAACGAGAAGGCCGGCATCAAGCTGACCATGCTCGCCTTCCTGATCAAGGCCAGCGCCGCGGCGCTGAAGCAGTTCCCGGAATTCAACGCATCGCTGGATGCGGCCGGTGAGAACCTGACGCTGAAGAAGTACTTCAACATTGGCGTCGCCGCCGACACCCCGAACGGCTTGGTCGTTCCGGTGATCCGTGATGTCGACAAGAAGGGCGTGGTGCAGATCGCGCAGGAAACCGGCGAGCTGGCCAAAAAGGCGCGCGACGGCAAGCTGGGCCCGGCCGACATGAGCGGCGGCTGCTTCTCGATCAGCTCGCTGGGCGGCATCGGCGGCACCGCGTTCACCCCGATCGTCAATGCACCGGAAGTGGCCATCCTGGGCGTGTCCAAGTCCTCCATCCAGCCGGTCTGGAACGGCAAGGAATTCGCTCCGAAGCTGATGCTGCCGCTGTCGCTGAGCTACGACCACCGTGTCATCGATGGTGCGCTGGCCGCGCGCTTCACCACGTACCTGTCGCAGGTGCTGGCCGACATGCGGCGCGTGCTGCTGTGAGGCAGCGCCTGGCGGGCGTTGCGGTGATCTTGGCCGCGCTGGTCGTTGCGCCCGGCGCGTCCGCCGCGTGCACGACCGATATTGGCCGCGGCTGGCCGCCGGCGGTGGGCAACTACGGCCAGGCCGTGGAAACCCTGTTCAATGGCAATGCACAGCCCGCGCTGGCGCTGACCATCCTGCCCAAGGGCGGGGTGGAAACCGGCGTGGCGCTGCTGCCCGGCAGCCAGGACCAGGCGTGGACCCTGCGCTACAGCGAGGCCGACAAGCGCGTGTACAACTGGAACAACAGTGCACGCGGTGGTGGCGTGGAGCTGCGCGTGGACCAGGAACCGGACCAGTACCAGGTCGCCATCCCCGCCGCGCTGGCCCAGCGCCTGGTGCGCAGCTGGCAGGCCGCGCTGGATTCGGGTGTGCCGGCAGGGCGCAAGGCGCCGGTGACCGACGGTGAGGTGCTGTCCTTCCAGGTGGCTGGCGAGCGCTACAGCGGCCCGCGCTGGGAGTGCGGCGCCGGCAGACTGATGATGAAACAGGTGGCGCTGCTGATCGAAGCCAGCGACACCAAGGAAAAGAAGCTCGACCGTCGCTGGCAGGATCTGGACGAGTCGCTCGACGAACTGCAGCAACTGCTCGCCGGCAACGCCGGCTGAGACCCAGGAGAAGACGAATGGCCGCTATTGAAATCAAGGTTCCCGACATCGGCGATTACAGCGCGGTGCCGGTGATCGAACTGCTGGTCGCCGTGGGCGACACGGTGAAGAAGGACCAGGGCCTGGTCACGCTGGAATCGGACAAGGCCACCCTGGAAGTGCCGTCTTCGGCTGCCGGCGTGGTCAAGGAAATCAAGGTCAAGCTCGGCGATACGCTGTCCGAGGGCGATGTGGTGGTGGTGCTGGACGCCGAAGGCGCCGCTGCCGCCCCGGCCGCGCCTGCGGCGGAAGCGCCCAAGGCCGCCGCCCCGGCCAGCAAGCCGCCGGTGACCCCGTCGCACCGCGCCCCGGCCGAACCGGCCGCGCCGCAGCCGGCGCTGTCGTCGGGCAAGCCGGCCGACATCGAATGCCAGATGGTGGTGCTGGGGGCGGGCCCGGGCGGTTACACCGCTGCGTTCCGCTCGGCCGACCTGGGCGTGGACACCGTGCTGATCGAACGCTATGCCAGCCTGGGCGGCGTGTGTCTCAACGTGGGCTGCATTCCGTCCAAGGCGCTGCTGCATGCGGCCGCGGTGATCGACGAAGTGGCCCACGCGGGCGATTTCGGCGTGGAATTCAGCGCACCGAAGATCACCTTGGACAAGCTGCGCGGCTACAAGGAAAAGGTGGTCACCCAGCTGACCAAGGGCCTGTCGGGCATGGCCAGGCAGCGCAAGGTACGCACCGTGCAGGGCGTGGCCACGTTCGTCTCGGCCAATGAGCTGGAGATCGTCGGCGACGACGGCAAGACCCAGCTGCTGCGCTTCCAGCAGTGCATCATCGCCGCCGGTTCGCAGGCGGTGAAGCTGCCGAACTTCCCGTGGGACGACCCGCGCGTGATGGATTCCACCGACGCGCTGGAACTGGCCGACATTCCCGGCTCGCTGCTGGTGGTCGGTGGCGGCATCATCGGCCTGGAAATGGCGACCGTGTACGCGGCGCTGGGCAGCAAGGTGACCGTGGTGGAGTTCATGGACCAGCTGATGCCCGGTGCCGACAAGGACCTGGTCAAGCCGTTGGCCGACCGCCTGAAGAAGCAGGGCGTCGAGGTCCACCTCAAGACCAAGGCCTCCGGCGTGAACGCGGACAAGAAGGGCATCACCGTGACCTTCGAAGCCGCTGCCGAAGGCGAGAAGCCGGGCCTGGAGCAGGGCACCTTCGACCGCGTGCTGGTGGCCGTGGGGCGCTCGCCGAACGGGAAGAAGATCGGCGCGGAGAAAGCCGGGGTGGGCGTTACCGAGCGTGGCTTCATTCCGGTGGACCGCCAGATGCGCACCAACGTGCCGCACATCTTTGCCATCGGCGATATCGTCGGCAACCCGATGCTGGCCCACAAGGCCACGCACGAGGGCAAGCTGGCCGCTGAAGTGGCCTCGGGCGAGAAAAAGGAGTGGGTGGCGCGGGTGATTCCGTCGGTGGCCTACACCAACCCGGAAATCGCCTGGGTTGGCGTGACCGAAACCGAAGCCAAGGCGCAGGGCCTGAAGGTCGGCGTGGCCAAGTTCCCGTGGGCCGCCAGCGGCCGCGCGATCGGCATTGGCCGCACCGAAGGCTTCACCAAGCTGATCTTCGATGAGGAAACCCACCGCATCATCGGCGGCGCGATCGTCGGCGTGCACGCCGGTGACCTGCTGGCCGAAATCGGCCTGGCCATCGAGATGGGCGCCGAAGCCGAAGACATCGGGCACACCATCCACGCCCACCCGACGCTGAGCGAATCGGTGGCGATGGCCGCGGAAATCTACGACGGCACCATCACCGATCTGTACATCCCGAAAAAGAAATAAAAGGAACCCGGCGAAAGCCGGGTTTCTTTTATTTCGGTAGCTCACGACCGTTGGTCGTGAGACCGGTTCAAACAAAAAACCCGGCATTCGCCGGGTTTTTCGTGCGGTAACACACCAACCAACGGTTGGATCAGAACGAAACGCTGATGCCGGCGACCGGGCCCTTGAATTCCTGCTTCAGGCCGATGGTGCCATCGCTGCCGGTCTGGTCGACGTCGAGGCGGAACCAGTCGTAGCCGGCGAAGATGCCGAAATTGTCGGTGAAACTGTAATCGACGATCACGTTGGCGCGGGTGAGGTCGCCATCGTAGTCATCGAAGTTGCCCCAGTCGGTGTTGAGGTACTGGCCCTGCGCGGTGATCATCCACTTCTCGGACGGGGTGATGGTGAAGCGCGCACCGACCACCGGCGCAACGCCGTCGGCCTTCTCGTCCAGGAACTCGCCCTGGTACACGGTGCCCAGGTCGGCGTAGGCCTTGGTGCTCACCTTGGCGTACTCCGCACCCAGCTGCAGGCCGAGGTCGAACTTCTCGGTGTCCACCACCGAGTAGTCGTACACCAGGCTGGCCACCTGGTACTTCAGCTCGCCCTTGACGAAGCTTCCGGCCGGCACGGTTTCGCCGCCGAAGCTGATGCCGTCGTTGAGGGTTTCGCGGCGGTCCTTGTCGTACTTGAAGTAGTTGAAGATCAGGCGCTGGCGGTCGCTGATGCGGAACAGGCCGTCAATGCGCGGCTCCCATTCCTTGCCGCCCAGGCCGAAGTCCTCGGAGAAGCCCACATCCTGGCCGAGCACCGTGGTGTTGCCCCGGATCGTGTTGTCCGAGTCGATGTTCATCGCACCCAGGCGCAGGGCGAAGCGGTCATCGCCTTCGGCTGCGCTCGCGGACGTGGCGTGGGTGAGGGCGGCCATGGCCAGCGGCAGGGCGAGCAGGGGAAGCAGGCGCATCGTTCTATCCTTGGAGGGATTCAGTGAAGTGGAATCACTCTGCCCAGCGCCGCGTCCACCATTCGTGAACGTATGGTGGAGATTGTGTGTACCGTTCATGCACCCCGGGTGACCGTCGGGCTCCGCGCGTGGCCGCCGCGTGCACCCCACGACGTTGTAGCGCATGCGGCCTGCCCGGAAAAAAGGCGGCCCCGGAGAGAGCTCGGGGCCGCCTGGTACCGGCCTGCTTCAGGGGCGTCGACGAGGATCGAATTGGCAGGCCCACTTCTCTGACCGGGCACCACGAGCAAAGTTCAATATGGTGCGACGCGACATGAATTGGGGCGGGCTGTGACGGGATCGGCCCCCCTCCCGGGCCAAAATCTGTGGCGATGCAGCAACTTGCGTCGTCCGGGATGAACAGGCGCAGGTTGTCTCGCAAATTGTCCCGTTGCTATAATTTGGCGGCTCGACGGGGCACAGGCAGTTCCAGCCCCGGTCACTCCTCCCACAACCATGCAGGACATACGTGTGCTGAACTCCGTTGACGCGGGTCGGCGACTGATGCTGCGCGCAGCGGTGTACCCGCTGGCTGCAGTGGCTGTCCTGGCCCTGGTGCTCCTGCTGCTGGCAGGCCCGAAGTACGCGCTTGGCGCGCTCGCATCGGGCATTGCGGTATCGGCAGGTGGCTGGGTCGCGGCGCGGATGGCGCTGGGGGGCGGGGTGCAGGCGGCAGGTTCAGCGATGTCGCGGCTGATCCTGGCGGTGGTGGCAAAGTGGGCGCTCGTATTCGGTGTCCTGGCGGTGGGTTTCGTGGTCTTCAAGCTGCCTGCATTGGCGCTGCTGGCCGGAATCGCCGTCGGACTGATGTTCCAGGTCCTGGCTCTGGCCAGGCGCTGATCCAATTTATTTAACTCAAGGTTCCGGACACATGGCAGGCGAGGCGCTTACACCCACCTCCTACATCCAACATCACCTGCACAACCTGACGTTCCACATGCAGGAAGGTGGTTTCTGGGCAATTCACGTCGACACCATTGTGACTTCGGTCCTGATGGGTTTGTTGATGGTGTTTGGCTTCTGGATGGCCACCCGCAAGGCCACCGCCGGCGTACCGGGCAAGTGGCAGGCGTTCGTTGAAATCTGCCTGGAGTTCGTTGACCGCCAGGCCAAGGACACCTACCACGGCACCAGCAAGCTGGTGACCCCGATCGCGATCACGATCTTCTTCTGGATCCTCCTGATGAACCTCATCAAGATGATCCCGGCCGACTTCATCGCCCTGCCGCTTGAAGCGCTGGGCATTCCGTACTGGAAGCCGGTCCCGACCGCCGACGTCAATGCCACCCTGGGCATGTCGATCAGCGTGTTCTTCCTGATGCTGTTCTTCGCGCTGCGCGCCAAGGGCCTGGGTGGTTTCACCAAGGAATTCCTGACCGCACCGTTCGGCAAGTGGATGATGCCGTTCAACCTGATCCTCAACATCGTCGAGTGGCTGAGCAAGCCGATCTCGCTGGCGATGCGACTGTTCGGCAACATGTTCGGCGGCGAAATCGTGTTCCTGCTGATCTGGGTGCTGGGCAGTGCCGGCATCATGGGCGCCATCGCAGGCGGCGCCTTCGGCCTCGGCTGGATGCTGTTCCACCTGCTGGTGATTCCGCTGCAGGCCTTCATTTTCATGATGTTGTCCATCGTGTACCTGAGCCTGTCGGAAGACGCTCACTGAGTTTCCGCTTCACCCTTCATCCGTTTCATTACCCTTAGCTACTTAAGTTTCCGGAGATAACCCATGTACTTTGCCGTCCTGACCAACCTCGCCCAAGTCCAGAGCTCCACCGTCCTCGCCGTCGGCATCATGATCGGCCTGGCCGCGCTGGGTGCCGGTCTCGGTCTGGCCATCATGGCCGGTAAGTTCCTGGAATCGGCTGCCCGCCAGCCGGAACTGATCCCGGTGCTGCAGGTCCGCATGTTCATCACCGCCGGCCTGATCGACGCCGCGTTCATCATCTCGGTCGCCGTCGGCCTGCTGCTGGCCTTCGCCAACCCGACCATCGCTGAGTTCGTGACCCGCCTGCCGCCGGTTGCCGGCTGATCCAGCGAAAGCGAAACGATCAGGCGCCTTGTGCGCCTGATCGCGGATGAAGGAACGGATGCGCCGCTCCTGCGGCGCCTCCACCCCATCACCCCAGATTGAGCGAACCCCATGGAAATCGGTTTTACCCTCGTTGCCCAGGCACTGGCGTTCGCCGGTCTGATCTGGATCATCGCGACCAAGATCTGGCCGCCGCTGATGAACGCCATCGAAGAGCGCCAGCAGAAGATCGCTGAAGGGCTCGCTGCTGCCGACCGCAGCCAGAAGGATCTGGCCCAGGCGCAGGAAAAGGTCAACGAAGCACTGAAGGATGCGCGCACCAAGGCCAACGAGATCATCGACCAGGCCCATGCCCGCGCCAACCAGATCGTTGATGCTGCCAAGAATGAAGCCATCGTCGAAGCGAACCGCCAGAAAGAACTGGCCCACGCCGAGATCGAACTGGCCGCCAACCGTGCCCGCGAGGATCTGCGCAAGCAGGTGTCCGTGCTGGCCGTGACCGGTGCCGAAAAGCTGCTCAAGCGCGAAATCGACGCCAACGCCCACAAGGCGCTGCTCGACGAGCTGGCCTCGGAGATCTGATCGATGAGCCAGGCCCTCACGCTTGCACGCCCGTATGCCCGCGCCGCGTTCGCGACCGCGCGCGCCGAAGGCACGTTCGCGCCGTGGTCGGACGCGCTTGCGTTCTCCGCCCATGTAGCCGCCGATCCGCGCGTGTCGGCCCTGCTGTCGAACCCGGAGCTGGGCCGTGACGATGCCGTCGCGTTGCTGGCCCCGGAAACGGCAGGCGAGTCGTTCGGTCGCTTCCTGGCCATCCTGGCCGAAGCGCACCGGCTGCCGCTGCTGCCGGAAATCGCAGGCATGTACGACCAGCTCCGCGCTGAAGCCGAACACGTGGTGAAAGCCACCGTGACCTCGGCCGCCGAGCTGTCCACCGCTGAGCTGGACGCCATCAAGGCCGCGCTGCGCAAGCGCTTCGGCCAAGAGGTCGACGTCACCACCGCCATCGATGCGTCGCTGATCGGCGGTGCGGTGATCGACGCTGGCGACGTGGTGATCGATGGCTCGCTCAAGGGCAAGCTGTCGCGCCTGCAGACCGCGCTCGCTAACTGAATTCATTTAACGTCCGGCGTGATCGCCGGCACTAGGACTTGACGATGGCAACCACGCTCAACCCCTCCGAAATCAGCGAACTGATCAAGAACCGCATCGAGAAGGTCAAGCTGGCCGCGGAATCGCGCAACGAAGGCACCGTGACCAGCGTGTCCGACGGCATCGTGCGCATCTTCGGCCTGGCCGACGTGATGCAGGGCGAAATGATCGAACTGCCGAACAACACCTTCGCCCTGGCCCTGAACCTGGAGCGCGACTCGGTCGGCGCCGTGGTCCTGGGTGGCTATGAGCACCTGCGCGAAGGCGACGTGGCCAAGACCACCGGCCGCATCCTGGAAGTGCCGGTCGGTCCGGAGCTGCTGGGCCGCGTGGTCAACGCGCTCGGCGAGCCGATCGACGGCAAGGGCCCGATCGCTGCCCAGGCCACCGCACCGGTGGAGCGCGTTGCCCCGGGCGTGATCTGGCGCAAGTCGGTCGACCAGCCGGTGCAGACCGGTTACAAATCCGTCGACTCCATGATCCCGATCGGCCGCGGCCAGCGCGAGCTGGTCATCGGTGACCGCCAGACCGGCAAGACCGCCCTGGCCATCGATGCGGTGATCAACCAGAAGGACACCGGCATCAAGTGCGTGTACGTCGCGATCGGCCAGAAGGCCTCGACCGTGGCCAACATCGTGCGCAAGCTGGAAGAGAACGGCGCCCTGGCCCACACCGTGGTCGTGGCCGCCACCGCGTCCGAATCGGCTGCCATGCAGTACATCAGCGCCTACTCGGGCTGCACCATGGGTGAGTACTTCATGGACCGCGGCCAGGATGCCCTGATCGTGTACGACGACCTGTCCAAGCAGGCCGTGGCCTACCGCCAGATCTCGCTGCTGCTGAAGCGTCCGCCGGGCCGTGAAGCCTACCCGGGTGACGTGTTCTACCTGCACTCGCGTCTGCTCGAGCGCGCAGCCCGCGTGTCGGAAGAGTACGTGGAGAAGTTCACCAACGGTGCCGTCAAGGGCCAGACCGGTTCGCTCACCGCGCTGCCGATCATCGAAACCCAGGCCGGTGACGTTTCCGCGTTCGTGCCGACCAACGTGATCTCGATCACCGACGGCCAGATCTTCCTGGAAACCGACCTGTTCAACTCGGGCATCCGCCCGGCCGTGAACGCCGGTATCTCGGTGTCGCGCGTCGGTGGTGCGGCCCAGACCAAGATCATCAAGAAGCTGTCGGGCGGCATCCGCATCTCGCTGGCGCAGTACCGTGAGCTGGCGGCGTTCGCGCAGTTCGCCTCGGACCTGGACGAAGCCACCCGCAAGCAGCTCGAGCGCGGTCAGCGCGTGACCGAGCTGATGAAGCAGAAGCAGTACGCCCCGATGTCGATCGCCAACCAGGCGCTGTCGATCTACGCCGTCAACGAGGGTTACCTCGACGACGTGCCGGTCAACAAGCTGCTGGCCTTCGAAGAAGGCCTGCACGCCCACTTCGCCAACACCCAGGGCGAACTGGTCGGCAAGGTCAACGCCACCGGCGGTTGGGACAACGACATCGAAGCGGCCTTCAAGAAGGGCATCTCCGAGTTCAAGACCACCGGCAGCTGGTAAGCCGCTTCGTGGGGCGGGGAGTGTTTCCCCGCTGCGCAAACGACAAAGCGGGGCATGGCCCCGCTCTACGGGAATAAGAGATGGCAAGCGGACGCGAAATCAAAACCAAGATCAAGAGCGTGCAGAACACCCGCAAGGTGACCCGCGCGCTTGAAATGGTCTCGGCCTCCAAAATCCGCAAGGCGCAGGAGCGGATGAAGACGTCGCGTCCGTATGCGCAGGCGATGAAGCAGGTGATCGGCCACCTGGCCCAGGCCAGCACCGATTACCAGCATCCGTTCCTGGTCCAGCGCGACGAAGTGAAGCGCGTGGGCTACATCGTGGTCTCTTCCGACCGCGGCCTGGCCGGCGGCCTGAACAACAACCTGTTCCGCAAGATGCTCGGCGACGTGCGCGAGTGGCAGGACAAGGGCGCCGAGATCGACCTGGTGACCATCGGCCAGAAGGCATCCACCTTCTTCCGCCGCGTCAAGGTCAACATGGTCGGCAGCGTCACCCACATGGGCGACGTGCCGCACCTGGAACAGCTGATCGGTGTCATCAAGGTCATGCTCGATGCCTTCACCGAAGGCAAGGTCGACCGCGTGTACCTGGTCTACAACCGCTTCATCAACACGATGACGCAGAAGGCCAGCTTCGACCAGCTGCTGCCGTTGCCGGCCGCCGAGAAGCAGGTTGCACACCACGATTGGGATTACCTGTACGAACCCGACGCCGCGACCGTGCTGGAGCACGTGATGACGCGTTACGTCGAATCGCTGGTGTACCAGGCAGTGCTGGAAAACGTCGCGTCCGAGCATGCAGCCCGCATGGTCGCGATGAAGTCGGCCAGTGACAACGCCAACAAGCTGATCGGAACCCTGCAGCTGGTCTACAACAAGGCCCGCCAGGCAGCGATCACCCAGGAAATTTCGGAAATCGTCGGCGGCGCGGCAGCAGTCTGACGCGCGCAGTCAAAGCATTTAAATTAGAGGATGCAGCAATGAGTCAGGGCAAGATCGTTCAGATCATCGGCGCCGTCGTCGACGTGGAATTCCCCCGCGAGTCGGTGCCGAAGGTGTACCACGCGCTGAAGGTGGACAACACCGAAATCACGCTGGAAGTGCAGCAGCAGCTCGGCGACGGCGTGGTCCGTTGCATCGCGCTGGGCTCCACCGACGGCCTGAAGCGCAACCTGGTGGCCACCAACACCGAACGCGCCATCTCGGTGCCGGTCGGTGCCGGCACCCTGGGCCGCATCATGGACGTGCTGGGCCGTCCGATCGACGAAGCCGGTCCGGTGACCGCCAGCGACAGCTGGGAAATCCACCGTGAAGCGCCGTCGTACGAAGACCAGTCCCCGGCCACCGAGCTGCTGGAAACCGGCATCAAGGTCATCGACCTGATGTGCCCGTTCGCCAAGGGCGGCAAGGTCGGCCTGTTCGGCGGCGCCGGCGTGGGCAAGACCGTCAACATGATGGAACTGATCAACAACATCGCCAAGGCGCACAGCGGTCTTTCCGTGTTCGCCGGCGTGGGTGAGCGTACCCGTGAGGGCAACGACTTCTACCACGAGATGAAGGACTCCAACGTCCTGGACAAGGTCGCGATGGTGTACGGCCAGATGAACGAGCCGCCGGGCAACCGCCTGCGCGTCGCGTTGACCGGCCTGACCATGGCCGAGTACTTCCGCGACGAGAAGGACGAAAACGGCAAGGGCAAGGACGTGCTGCTGTTCGTCGACAACATCTACCGCTACACCCTGGCCGGTACCGAAGTGTCGGCACTGCTGGGCCGCATGCCGTCGGCCGTGGGTTACCAGCCGACCCTGGCCGAGGAAATGGGCGTCCTGCAGGAGCGCATCACCTCGACCAAGAACGGCTCGATCACCTCGATCCAGGCCGTCTACGTGCCGGCCGATGACTTGACCGACCCGTCCCCGGCGACCACCTTCGCCCACCTGGATTCGACCGTGACCCTGTCGCGTTCGATTGCCTCGCTGGGTATCTACCCGGCGGTGGATCCGCTGGATTCGACCAGCCGCCAGATGGACCCGCTGGTCATCGGCCACGAACATTACGACACCGCCCAGCGCGTCCAGCAGACCCTGCAGAAGTACAAGGAACTGAAGGACATCATCGCCATCCTGGGCATGGACGAACTGTCCGAAGAAGACAAGCAGGCCGTGTCGCGCGCCCGCAAGATCGAGCGCTTCTTCAGCCAGCCGTTCCACGTGGCCGAAGTGTTCACCGGCTCGCCGGGCAAGTACGTGTCGCTGAAGGACACCATCCGCGGCTTCAAGGCCATCGTCGACGGCGAATACGACCACCTGCCGGAGCAGGCGTTCTACATGGTCGGCAGCATCGAAGAAGCGGTCGAGAAAGCCAAGAAGATGGCTGAGAAGGCCTGATCATGAGCACCATCCGTTGCGACATCGTCAGCGCCGAGCAGGAAATCTTCCGTGGTGAAGCGACTCTGGTCGTGGCTACGGGTGAGCTTGGCGAACTGGGCATCGCGCCCAAGCACGCCCCGCTGATCACCCGGCTCAAGCCGGGCAAGGTGGTGGTCACCACCCCGAATGGCGAACAGCTGGACTTCGCCATCTCCGGCGGCATCCTCGAGGTGCAGCCGCAGGTCGTGACCGTGCTGGCCGACACCGCGATCCGCGCGCAGGACATCGACGAAACCTCGGTCCGCAAGGCCAAGGAAGAAGCCGAGCGCATCCTGGCCAACCGTGGCGAAGCGATGGAAGTAGCCGAAGCCCAGCAGAAGCTGGCCGAAGCCGTGGTCCAGCTGCAGGCGCTGGAGCGCCTGCGCAAGACCCTCAAGCACTGAGTTCCAGCGCTTACCGCTGCATTCGACAACGCCGGCTTCTGCCGGCGTTGTTGTTTCCGCGTACCGGAAACGCGGCACATTGACGGCGGGCGTTCTAGAATCGCAGTCGTCACCTTTAATCACCCTCCATCCCCATGACCCAAGCCCTGCACGTCATCATCCTCGCCGCCGGCGCTGGCAAGCGCATGAAGTCGGACCTGCCCAAGGTGCTGCAGCCGATTGCCGGCCGCCCGATGCTGGCCCATGTGATCGATACCGCGCGCCAGCTGCGGCCCGACGCCATCCATGTGGTGTACGGCCACGGTGGTGAAGCGGTGCGCGCGGCGTTCGCCGACCAGCCGGACCTGCAGTGGGCCGAACAGACCCAGCAGCTGGGCACCGGCCATGCCGTGCAGCAGGCCATGCCGCAGGTGCCCGATGCGGCCACGGTGCTGGTGCTGTACGGCGACGTGCCGCTGATCCAGGTGGATACCCTGCGCCACCTGCTCGCCCAGCCGGGCCGCCTGGCCGTGCTGGTGGCCGATATGGTCAACCCGACCGGCTATGGCCGGATCGTACGCAATGCCGAAGGCAAGGTGGGCGCGATCGTCGAGCAGAAGGACGCGACCGACGAACAGCTGGCCATCCGCACCATCAACACCGGCATCATCACCGCCGAATCGACCGCGCTGCGCACCTGGTTGTCGCAGCTCTCCAACAGCAACGCGCAGGGCGAGTACTACCTGACCGATGTGTTCGCGTCCGCCGCAGCGGACTACACGCCCGCCGACATGGCCTTCGTGGCCGACGCGCAGGAGGCCGAGGGTGCCAACGACCCCTGGCAGCTCTCGCAGCTGGAACGCGCGTGGCAGCTGCGCGAAGTGCGGGCGCTGTGCGCGCAGGGCGCACGCGTGATCGACCCGTCGCGGCTGGATATCCGGGGCACGGTCACGGTCGGACGCGACGTGCAGATCGACGTCAACGTGATCCTGGAAGGCACCGTTGAACTGGGCGACGGGGTCAGCATCGGCCCGTTCACCCGGCTCAAGGACGTCAAGCTGGCCGCCGGCACGGTGGTCAAGCCGCATTGTGACCTGGACGGCGTGGTCAGCGAGGGCGCGGCCGACATCGGCCCGTTCGCGCGGCTGCGTCCGGGCACCGTGCTGGCCGACGGTTCGCACGTGGGCAATTTCGTGGAAACCAAGAAGGTGCACCTGGGGCCGGGCAGCAAGGCGAACCACCTCACCTACCTGGGTGATGCGGTGATCGGTAGCAAGGTCAACATCGGCGCCGGCACCATCACCTGCAACTACGATGGCGTGAACAAGTCGCAGACCACCATCGGCGACAACGCCTTCATCGGCTCCAACAGCTCGCTGGTGGCGCCGGTGACGATCGGGCAGGGCGCAACAATCGCGGCCGGTTCGGTGATTACCCGCAATGCACCGGAAGGTGAGTTGACCGTCGCGCGCGCGCGCCAGCAGACGATTGAAGGCTGGCACCGCCCGGTGAAGAAGTAACCGGGCATTGCCTGGGCCGGCCAACGGCCGGCGCCACCGCGGCGTATCCAGAGCCCATGGTTGATTGATCCGGATCCCAATGGACCCGTAAAAATTCGTAGCGCCGGCCGTTGGCCGGCCCAGGCGAACCCCTCAGCCCGGCAAAAAGATCGCCACGCACAGACCGCCCTCGCGGCGGTTCTGCAGCGACACGCGGCCACCATGCGCCTCGACGATCTCTCGGGTAAGCGCCAGGCCCAGTCCCGTGCCATTGCGCTTGGTGGAATAGAACGGCATCAGCGCGTTCTGCAGCACCGCCTCGTTCATGCCCTTGCCACGGTCCAGCACCTCGATCCGCAGCCACTGCGGCAGCCGGGTCAGGCGCAGCTCCACGTCATCATTGGGTGGCTCGGCTTCAGCGCACGCTTCATGCGCGTTCTTGAGCAGGTTCAGCAGCGCCTGTCCCAGCTGGGAGATGTCCACGCGCCCCTGAAGGTCTTCGGGAATGTCCGCCATGCGGAATGGAATCTGCAGCTGCAGCCCGGCCAGGAACTGCTTCCACTGCACGTTCTGCAGCTGCGGCTGCGGCAGCTTGGCAAAGCGCGCGTAGCCGCGGATGAAGCCTTCCAGGTGCCGTGACCGGTCTTCGATGGTGGCGAACACTTCTTCCAGGCGCTCGGTCTTGCCACGCCGCACCAGCTCGCCCCCCGAATGCGCCAGCGACGCAATCGGTGCCAGCGAGTTGTTGAGTTCGTGGCTGATCACCCGGATCACCTTCTTCCAGGTCTGCACTTCCTGTCGCCGGAGCTCGGCGGTGAGCAGGCGGATCAGCAGCAGGTCGTGCGGGCGGCCGTTGAGATGGAAGCTGCGCCGCGACAGGTGATAAACCTGCTCGTCATCGTCATCCGCCTCGTCATCCACGTCACCCGGGCCGCGCACGGCAAACAGGCTGTCGCCGCCGCGTTCGATGGCATCGCGCAGCTCCACCGGCATGGTCTCCAGAACGTTCTGCATGGCCTGGCCTTCCAGCTTCCAGCCGTTGTGCAGCAGCTTGCGCGCAGCCAGGTTGGAGAACATGACGCGCTGCACGCCATCGCCGCCGTTGGCCAGCAGCAGCATCGACACCGGCGTGTTCTGCACCATGGTGTCCAGCAAGAGTTCGCGCTGCACCAGCCCCTGTCGCTGTTCGCGCAGCACGTCACCCAGCTCGCGGTGCGCCTGGACCAGGTCGCCCAGTTCATCGTTGCCCGGCCAGTACACGCTGAAGTTGTATTCGCCATCGCGGTAGCTGCTGGTGGTCCCCGACAGCGCCCGCAGCAGCGAGCGCACCGGTGCGGTGGCACGGCGCAACGTCCACCACATCAGCACCAGCAGCGCCACGGTGGACACCAGCGTCACCAGCCAGCCCTGGTCCATCCAGTACGCCAGCAGCCACGGCCCGGCCGCAGCCAGCGCCAGCACCGGCAGCAGGCGCAGGAACAGGCGGAAGGTGAACGAGGTGCGCTTCATTCGCGCGGAATACCGTAGCGGTCCATGCGGCGGTACAGCGCCTGCCGGCTCAGGCCGAGTTCGGCCGCAGCCTGGGCAATGATGCCGTGGCTGTGCGACAGCGCCGATTCGATCCGGCTGCGGTCCGGATCGGCGGCAGGCGTGGCCGCACGCGGCGCCGCCACGGCACGCGGCAGGTTCAGGTCTCCCACTTCAATACGCGGGCCCTGTGCGAGCAGGCCGGCGCGCTGGATCACGTTGCGCAGCTCGCGCACGTTGCCGGGCCACGCGTGCCGTTGCAACGCACTGGCGGCGGCATTGGACAGTGGCTTGCCATCGCCCAGGAAGCGTTCGGCCAACGGCAGGATGTCGCCCGGCCGCTCGGCCAGTGGCGGCAGTGCCAATTCAACGGTGTTGAGGCGGTAATACAGGTCTTCGCGGAACTGGCCGTCGCGGATCATCGCCGGCAGGTCGGCGTTGGTCGCGCTGATCACGCGCACCTTGACCTGGCGCTCGCGGTTGGAGCCCAGCCGCTCGAAACGGCCGGTTTCCAGCACGCGCAGCAGCTTCATCTGCCCGCCCAGCGACAGGTTGCCGATCTCATCCAGGAACAACGTGCCGCCATCGGCGGCTTCGAACTTGCCTTCGCGCGCCTTGTTGGCGCCGGTGTAGGCGCCGGCCTCGGTGCCGAACAGTTCAGCCTCGATCAGCTCGGACGGAATGGCGCCGCAGTTCAGCGCCACGAACGCGCCTTTGGCCACCAGCGAGTTGGCCTGGATGATCTCGGCGATCTTCTCCTTGCCTGCGCCGTTGGGCCCGGTGATCAGCACGGGCAGCTCGGAGCGCGCGACCTGGCAGGCCAGGTTCACCACGCGTTCGCTGGCCGGGTCGGCCACCACCGCACCGCGCAGGTCGTAGCGTGCTTCCAGCGCCGTGCGGTCGCGCTGTTCGCGCGCACGACGACGGTCAAGCTCTCGGCGGGTTTCAGACAGCTCCAGCAGGTTGTTGACCGTGGTCAGCAGCTTGCGGTCGTCCCAGGGCTTGGCCAGGTAGTCGGCCGCGCCGGCCTTGACCAGGTCCACCGCGCTGCTCAGATGGGTCCAAGCGGTGAGCAGGATCACCGGCAGGTCCGGGTGGCGGGCGCGGATCTGCTGGAACAGCGCTTCCCCTTCTTCACCGGACGTCGTGTCTTCGGTGAAGTTCATGTCCTGGATGACCAGGTCCACCGGCTGCTGTTCCAGCAGCGCCAAGCCTTCGTCTGGCGACAGCGCGTGCACGGCGTCGATGTCGTGCAGCGAGAACAGGACCTCCAGCGCGGTAGCCACGCTGGCGTTGTCGTCAATGATCAGGATCGAAGGCATGCGGCAACGAAGGACCGGAAAAGTAGGCAGAGAGTACCCGAGCGCCGGGCCCACCGGCAGGGTGGGCCCGGAAGGCGGCTTACGGGCGTTCCGGCGGTGACGGCGGCGCCGGCGGGCGAGGCGGGGGCGGTGGCTGCACCGCGCGCCATGCTGAGGTCGGCACGCTGACTACCTGGTCGCGGCCGGCGCGGCGCACCGTGACCGGCACGCTGGCTTTGTCGCTGGCCGACAGTGCGTCGGTCAATTCGCCCACCTTGCGCACCGGCACGCCGTCCACGCGCAGGACCTGGTCGCCGGCCTGCACGCCGAAGCGGCTGGCCGGCGACGCGGCGGTAACGCTCACCGCGCCCTGTTCGGATTCGAGGGTCAGGCGCGCGCCATCCTGGCGCCAGTCCATACGCGACGACTCGGTCTGGGTGCTTTCGGCGCAGGCGGTGGTGCTGATCAGCAGCAGGGCGGCCAGCGTGAGACGGATGGGGGAAAAGGTCATGTCAGGCACTCCGGGTGGCGACGGCCGGCGGTACCGCCGCGGCGCGGTGGGCGGGCCCGAACACGGCGATCTGGCCCAGCAGCCAAAGTAGCACTGCGCCAATGGGCAGGTAGGTGATCGGCATGCGCGGCAGCTCGTAGGCACCCATCAGCCACAGGTTGATCGAGTACGCCAGCAGCATGCCCAGCACGATACCCACGGTGGCCAGCAGGAAGTTCTCGGTCTGGAAGTACCGGAGGATCTGGCCACGGGTGGCGCCCAGCGCACGGCGGATGCCGATCTGCTTGGTACGCTGCTGCACCCAGAAGCTGGCCAGGCCGACGATGCCCAGCGCGGTGACCACCAGCAGTGCCACGCACACGGTGATCAGCAGGCCGACCATGGCGCGGTCGTTCTGGAAGTACTTCTCACGCTGCTCGGTGTAGGTGAGCTTGGCGCGCACCATGCGGCTGCTGTCCACCTTCTCCAGCGCGGCCACGGCGGCCGCCAGCACTTCCTGGCGACGTGCCGGGTCGGTCACCCGGATCAGGTACAGCCCCATATCGTAATTCACGCGTACCGGCAGGATCATCGAGTAGCCGGTGTCGGACTCCACCGTCACCGGGCGCGCCAGTTCCTTCACCACGCCCACGATGCGCAGCGGCATGCGGCCGCTGTAGATGGTCTTGCCGACGGCCTGGCCATCCGGGAACAGCTTGTTGGCGGCCTTGCTGCTCAGGATCACCGCCGAGCCCCGCTGCTCGATGGTGGCGTCCTTCTCCACGTCTTCCAGGTTGGCGAACTCATCGCCCTCGAAGTCGCGGCCGGCCACCAGCTGCAGGCCCATCGTATCCAGCGTGCCTTCGCTGGCGAAGAACTGTGCGGCGTTGAAGTTGGGGCGTTCCTGGTCGGGGATCAGGGACAGGCTGGTATTCCAGGAATTGCGCCGGAACGGCAGCTGGTTGATCGGCACCGCGTTCTTCACCCCGGGGATGGCACGCAGCGCAGCCAGGTCTTCGCGGGTGCGCGCGGTGGCATTGACCTGGGTGCCGATGCCGCCCAGGCGCACTTCCAGCAGTTCCTGCTCGGCAATGCCGCTGGGCTGGTTGATCTTCTCCAGGCGCTGGCCGATCAGGAACAACGCGTTGCAGACGATCGCGCAGGTCAGCGCGATCTCCAGCACGATGAGTGCGGCGGCGGTCTTGTGCCGGCGCAACGTGCTCAGGATGGGTCGGATATCCATGATGTGCTCCGGATCCTTACTGCGATTTGAGTTGAATGGCGGGGGTGACCTGCATGGCGCGCAGCGCCGGCAGGAAACCGGCCAACAGGCTGGCGGCCAGGGTCAGGCCGAAGGTGAGCAGCAGCATCTTGCCGTCCAGCGTGGCCAGCTTGGCGTAGTCCACCGGCTGCTGCCGAACCGCATACAGGCCCAGCAGGGCCAGTCCCAGGCCCAGCACGCCACCGGCCAGGCCGACGGTGCCGGCTTCGACCAGCGACTGCAGGAAGATCTGCCCACGGCTGGCACCCAGTGCGCGGCGTACGCCGATCTCGCCGCTGCGGCGCAGGAACTTGGCCAGCAGCAGGCCCACCGTGTTGATCAGGCACACCGCCAGGAAGCCCAGTGCCAGCCACAGCTGCAGGCGCACGTCGCTGGGCACCACCTGCTTGAAGTCCAGCCACTCCATCACGTTGCGCAGGCGCACGTTGGACGGACGCTGGAAGCGACCGGCGGCCTTCTGCTGTGCCGAGTAGTTTTCCAGGTACGCCCGGTAGTCGCCGGCGTCGGCCGGCGAGGCCAGCTCAACCCAGTACTGCATCCACACGCACGGTGCATTGAGTGCGGTTTCCTCGCCGTTGGCGTTGTCCCAGCAGTTCATGTTGCCGTTGCGGCCGAACTTCAGGTCCAGCGCGGTGAACACCGGCACGAAGATGTCTTCGCTGTCGCCGTAGCGGCCGGTTTCCAGGTCGTAGAAGTGCGGGTTGGGATTCCATTCGTCCAGCACGCCGACGATGTTGAAGGTGTGCCCATCCATGCGCAATGGCTTGCCCACGCTGTTCTGGCCGTTGAACAACTTCTCGTTCAAGGCCTTGGAGATCACCGCCACCCGGCCACGGCCTTCGTCCTGGTCGGGCTTCCAGCCCTGGCCGTACTTGAACGGCGCATCGAACATGGTGAAGAAATCGCTGGACGCGTAGCGCGCATCGGTGTCGAACGGGCGCAGCGTGCTGTTGTCCGGTTCCACCGTGACGCCACCACCGGTCATCAGCACCTGGTGTTTGGCCTTCTTCTCACGCAGCAGCGTTTCGCCATCGAAGCGGGTGACCTGTTCTTCGGGCTCTTCGCTGGGCTGGTAGCCGATCATCGGCCGCGGGTCGACCTGCACGTTGAACAGGCGGTCGCTCTTCTGCGGGATCGGATCGCCTGACAGCACATGGAACACGGTCAGGGTGGTCATGGAAGCACCGATGCCCAGCGCGATGGCGATCACCATCAGCGCGGTCAGCACCTTGTTGCGCCGGAAGCTGCGCAGGGCCAGTCGGAAGTAGTAGGCGAGCATGGTGGCGGGCCTCAGTCGTTGAGCGTGGCGACGGCAACGCGCGGGGTGGCCAGCACCGGTTCGCGCACCAGGTCGGTGGCCTGGCCATCGACGATGTGCACGTTGCGCTGGGCACGCGCGGCCAGTTCCGGGTCATGGGTGACCATGACGATGGTGGTGCCGGCGGCGTTGATCTCTTCCAGCAGTTCCATCACCCCGCGGGCCATCTGGCTGTCCAGGTTGCCGGTCGGTTCGTCGGCCAGCAGCAGGCGCGGGCTGCCGGCCAGGGCGCGGGCGATGGCGGCGCGCTGCTGCTGGCCGCCCGACAGTTCGGAGGGGTAGTGCTTCATGCGCGAGCCCAGCCCGACCTGGCCGAGTGCGCGTTCGATGCGCTGCTTGCGTTCGCTGGCCGGCATGCCGCGGTAACGCAGCGGCACGTCGACGTTGTCGAACAGGTTGAGGTCGGAGATCAGGTTGAAACCCTGGAAGATGAAGCCGATCTTCTGGTTGCGCAGGCGGCTGCGGGCATCGTCGCCCAGCTTGCTCACGTCCTGCCCATCGAGCATGTAGGTGCCGCTGGTGAAGGTTTCCAGCAGGCCGGCGATATTGAGGAAGGTGGTCTTGCCCGAACCGGACGGGCCGGTTACCGCAACGAACTCACCCTCGCGCACGTGCAGGTCCAGCGAACGCAGGGCATGGGTTTCCACCTGTTCGGTGCGGAATACTTTGGCGACCGAGCGCATCTCGAGCATGGCTGTTTCCTTGGTTGAAGTGATGAGGGTGATCAGTTGATGGAGACGGATTCGGCATCGCCGAACAGGTCAGCGCCGGAGACGACCACGCGGTCGCCCGGGCGCAGGCCGGACAGGATTTCCACTTCGCCCAGGCTGCTGACGCCCAGCCGGACCGGGCGGCGGATCGCGGTATCGCCATCCATGACGTAGGCCTGGCCGTTGCCCTGTTCCACGAACGGGCCACGCTCGACCTTGATGACATTGCGGCGGGTATCGAGCACGATCCGCGACTGCATGCGCTGGCTCTGGCGCAGGCCCTGCGGCTGCTTGTCGGTGAAGCGGATGCGGGCATTGACTTCGCCGGCCACCACTTCGGGCGATACCGCGCTGATCTCGCCCGGGAACGGCTGGCCATTGCCGCTGGTGAGCTGGGCCGGAATGCCGATCGACAGATCGCGGGCGAAGCTTTCCGGCACCTTGATCTCGATCTCGAAGCGCGACAGATCGACCACGCCCAGGATCGGCGCGTTGGCCGCTACCTGGGTGTGCTGGGTGGCCTGGACCTGGCCTACCTGGCCATCGAACGGTGCGCGCAGGGTCAGCGCGTCCACCTGACGCTGCACTTCTTCCACCACCGCGCGCTGGCGGTCGGCCAGCAGGCGCTTGTTGCGGGCATCCAGGTCCGCGCCCTGGCCCTGCAGGCGGGCGTCGGTCTGGGCGTTGGCCAGCGAGATGTCGGCCTTCTTCAGGCTGTCGTTGGCCTTGGCCAGGTCGATCTGCGGCACCGCGCCGCCGTCATAGCCGCGCTGGTAGCGCTGCAGGTCGCGTTCGGCGGCCTGGCGCTCAATGCTGGCCTGGTCGGTTTCCTTGCTGGCCTTGGCCCGGGCCAGGGTGGCATCGAGCACGGCGCGGCTGGCTTCGGCTTCCAGCCCGGCCAGGGTGGTGCGCTCCTGGGCCAGCTTGCTGCGCAGCTCGGGGCTGTCGATCACGGCCAGCTCCTGGCCCTTCTTCACCACGTCGCCGGCCACCACCTTCAGGTCCACCGTACCGGCGGAGATCGCGTACAGGATGGGGCTGTTGGCGGCGATCACCCGGCCATCGGCGGCCAGGTCGCGGACCAGGTCGCCTTGCTTGACCTCGGCAATGCGCACCCGCGCGCTGTCGAAGGAGCGGCTGGACCCGAGCCAGGCGCGGGCAGCGAAGACGATCGCCAGCAGCACCACCAGCGCGGCGATGCCCGGCCACAGCCAGCGCTTCCACGGCGCGGCCGTGCCCGGGGTGGAGAGGGTCTGGTCCTGTGCGGAAGTGTCGCGGATCATCGGGCTCGTTCGCGGTTGGGTTGCGGAATACCACGCACACCGCGTGCCAACATTGGCCCCTTTGAAAACAACCACTTGCGAAGCGGGCGCGATTGTCCGGGTGTCCGCGGACACCGCAGCGGACACTTTTGTTAAGCGGACAGCGTCCAAGCGGTCCAGCCGCCCACGCTAGAATGGGCGTTCGACAGCAGGGATCTGAATCTATGTGCGGGATTGTGGGGGCGATCGCGGATCGCGATGTGGTACCGGTACTCATCGAAGGACTGAAGCGGCTGGAATACCGGGGCTACGACTCGTCCGGCATCGCGGTACTGGACCAGACCCAGGCCCAGGCCGACGTGCGCCGCGTGCGCCGCACCGGCCGCGTGGCCGAGATGGAAAAGGCCGCCATTGCCGAAGGCTTCGACGCCACGCTCGGCATCGGCCACACCCGCTGGGCTACCCATGGCGGCGTGACCGAGGCCAATGCCCACCCACACATCAGTCACGGCGTGGCGCTGGTGCACAACGGCATCATCGAAAACCACGAAGAGCAGCGTGAACGCCTGCGCGGGTTGGGCTACGTGTTCGAGTCGCAGACCGACACCGAAGTCATCGCCCACCTGATGCACCACAACCTCAAGAACGGCGACAGCCTGCTGTCGGCGCTGCAGCGCACGGTCAAGGAACTGACCGGTGCCTACGCGCTGGCGGTGATGAGCCGCGCCGAGCCGGACCACTTCGTCTGTGCGCGCATGGGCTGCCCGCTGCTGGTGGGCCTGGGCCAGGGCGAGAACTTCGTGGCCTCCGACGTGTCAGCGGTGATCTCGGCCACCCGCAACGTGATTTTCCTGGAAGAGGGCGACACCGCCGACATCCGCCGCGATGGCGTGCAGGTGTATGACGAACACAACCAGCCGGTGGACCGTGGCGTGCACCAGTCGGATGTATCGCTGGCCTCGCTGGAGCTGGGCCCGTACCGCCACTTCATGCAGAAGGAAATCCATGAACAGCCGCGCGCGCTGGGCGACACCATCGAAGCGGCGATCGACGCCGGTGGCTTCCCGGCCGAGCTGTTCGGCAAGAACGCCGAAAGCGTGCTGGCCGGCATTGAAGGCGTGCAGATCCTGGCCTGCGGTACCAGCTACTACGCCGGCCTGACCGCGCGCTACTGGATCGAATCCATCGCCGGCTTGCCGTGCAGCGTGGAGATCGCCAGCGAGTACCGCTACCGCGCCGCGTATGCCAACCCCAAGCACCTGATCGTCACCATCTCCCAGTCCGGTGAAACCCTGGACACGATGGAGGCGCTGAAGTACGCCAAATCGCTGGGCCACCTGCATACGCTGTCGATCTGCAACGTGCCGGAAAGCGCCATCCCGCGCGCCAGCGAACTGGTCTGCTACACCCGTGCCGGTGCCGAGATCGGCGTGGCCTCGACCAAGGCGTTCACCACCCAGCTGGCCGCGCTGTTCCAGCTGACCGTGGTGCTGGGCAAGCTGCACGGCCGCATCGATGCTGCGCAGGAAGCGGAGTACCTGGAGCAGCTGCGCTTCCTGCCGGGCAGCGTGCAGCATGCGCTGAACATGGAACCGCAGATCGCCATCTGGGCAGAGCGCTTCGCGCGCAAGAACAGCGCCCTGTTCCTGGGCCGCGGGCTGCATTACCCGATCGCACTGGAAGGCGCGCTCAAGCTCAAGGAAATCACCTACATCCACGCCGAAGCCTACCCGGCCGGCGAGCTCAAGCACGGCCCGCTGGCGCTGGTGGATGAAGACATGCCGGTGGTGGTGATCGCGCCGAACGACAGCCTGCTCGAGAAGGTCAAATCCAACATGCAGGAAGTGCGCGCGCGCGGCGGCGAGCTGTTCGTGTTCGCCGACCAGGACAGCAACTTCGTCGAATCCGAAGGCGTTCACGTCATCCGCACTCCACGCCACGCTGGCGTGCTCAGCCCGGTGGTGCACACCATCCCGGTGCAGCTGCTGGCGTACCACACCGCGTTGGCGCGCGGCACCGACGTGGACAAGCCGCGCAACCTGGCCAAGAGCGTGACGGTGGAGTAAGCGATCGACCCAGGTCGCTCGCGGGTAGGTGCCCACCGTTGGTGGGCACGCTTCAACAAAAAAAAAGGGGGCGGCCCAGCAGGGCCGCCCTTTGCCGTTTCTGGCGTTGGGAAAACTTTAGTCGCGGGCGCCAGCGACATTCAGCGTCGGTTCTAGTCGGAATGCCATTCTCGGGGTGTCAGCCGCTGGCTGCGTCAATCGGTCCCACCACGCAAGGCGTGTGGCTTCACCCAGTCTGCAACAGGAAAAAGAATGAACGTCCGCGAACTTCTGCAATCCAAGAAAGACTCCGTTGTCACCATCGACGTCGAAGACACGATCGGCGCCGCTGCCCACAAGATGAGCGCGCACAAGATCGCCGCGCTGGTGGTGATGAAGGATGATGTGCCGGTCCGGATCATCTCCGAGAAAGACATCGTGCGCAGCCTGGCCGACGACGGCCCGCAGGCGGGTCGCCGGGTGATCGCCACGCTTCCCTCGGCCGGTCTGGAAGGCATCGCCCCCGAGGCGACGCTGAAGCAGGCCATGGCGCTGATGACCTACTCGCGCCACCGCCACCTGATGGTGACCGAGGGCAGCAAGCTGGTGGGCATCCTGAGCCTGGGTGACATCGTCAAGAACCTGCTCAGCGAGCTGGAGCTGGAGAAGGCGGTGCTTCAGGACATCTATATGGCCGCGCATTAAAGGAATGCCGTGAGCGGGGCTCTGCGCAGCGGTTCAGAGCCTCGCTCTACTGGCTCAGCGCGTGCCAGTTTCAACGCGTTGGCGGGACTTCGCAGTGCTTTCTCGTACTAGACGCAGCGCGGTTTGCGCCTTGGTGAGCTCTGGTTGAGAGAGCTGCTTCGTACCCGGAGGGAGAAACCAGCCCTTGATGCAGCCGATGTCTCTCAAGGCAATCTGCACATGGCTATCCCTGTGAAATCCGGAGTTCGGCGCGATTTCGGGGCCTTGTCGGAAGGCGCCCCGGACTGCTTGGAACTGCTCAAGCCCGGCAACGTCCTGGCGGCTTGAATGTATGAATTGGATCACCGCTCTATCCAGCCCGCGCAGGAGGATCTCTTCGTCACGTGCATCCACCGGAACATTCAGTGGTAGTGACTGCCCAATGCGAAGGTAGCCTGCCTGAAAGTTCAGGTACGCATTTTCGAACTCCAGGCGGCCGGCCCTGGTGGTCATATCGAGGCATCGGTGAACGCTGAAGACGCAGCCGACGACGGCAGGTGTCGCAATCGGCCTGGCAGTCAGCCTGCGCTGCGGTTGGCTGGCCGCTGCTTCGGCGAAGGCCATCGCCCTTTCTTCGTCGCCTTCGAAAAGGTAGAAGCCTGGGCCAAGCCAGTCGTACTGATTGCCACTGGGCGCAGGCGACAGTCGTCCGGAAACCAGCCCGTCTCTTACAGTGACATCGCAGCCGTGGTAGCCGATCTGAAGATGTCCATCGTTCATCGGTAGCCGCGCTTCAGCTTTCCGGAAGCGGTCAATATCCCCGACTTGCGTATGATCGCCTCCGCCTGCTCCGGCGTCATGTCATAGATTCGGCGAATCCTTTCCTCATCGCTCAAGGTGAGCAGGTCCGCAGCGGTCATCCGGACACGTCTGCTTTCGACCCTTTGCGCAGTGAATGACTGCGGACTGGATTTTGAAGTAGCCATGGACGCAGCATACCTTCGCGCAGCGTGGTACCTCATAAGCGCTTCATCAGCCTGCCAAGGATGAGAATGTCGAACCAGTGAAGGAGCAGGAAAAACGCAGAAAAAGTGTATTTCAATCATTCCAGGAGCGTTGCGCATTCGCCCCTGCCCATTGTCGCGAACGGCAACCTCGTATGTTTCGACCTACCTTATGTCGCCGGATGGGTTGCTCGAAACGTAATCTGCAAGGTTCGCCAAGTCGCTGAGCAACAGGCGATACGCATCCCCCTGCGCTTGCCCCCCGGCTTGCCGCAGCACCCATGACGGGTGGACCGTAGCGAAACCGCGCGTGCCGTCCTCCAAGGTGTGCCATTGGCCACGGTCACGCCCGAGTTGGAAGCCGCTGCCGAACACCGCCCGTGCGGCGCTGGCGCCCAGGCAGACGATTACTTTCGGGCTCACCTGTTCAATCTCCGCCAGCAACCATGGCCGGCACGCGTTGATATGGGTGACCTGAGGTTTGGAATGGATGCGCTTCTTGCCGCGCCGCTCGTAGCGGAAGTGCTTCACCGCATTGGTCAGGTACAACGTGCTGCGGTCGATGCCCAGCTCCTGCAGCGCACGGTTCAGTAGCTGCCCGGCCGGGCCGACAAACGGATGTCCACTGAGGTCTTCGCTGTCCCCGGGCTGTTCGCCGACCAGCATTACCTGCGCATCCTGCGGTCCCTCGCCGAACACGGTCTGCGTGGCGGGCTCCCACAGCGGGCATCGGCGGCAGCCAGCGGCCGCGCTGCGCAGTTCATCAAGTGAGTCGCCATTGGCCGTCGCCGGGCCGCGCAGGGGAATGTGCTGCTCCGGTATCCGACGTTGTGGTGCCTGCGCTTCACGGTCATGCATTTCCTGCACGCGGTCACCGGCATCGCGCACCAGCGTGGGCAGCAGGCTTGCCTCCGGCAGGTGCTTCCAGTACCGGGCCGGCATTTCCTGCTGCATCATCCGCGTGTTGAGCCGGGCAGGGTTGAAGATGTTGGCGTAGTAGGTGCGCCACAGCTCTTCGCGGGCATCCTCCACCGGCGCATCGGCCTGCTTGCTGCCGGGGCCGAATGCCAGCACCTGGCCGTCCCAGCGTGCACTGCGATACGGCGTGAGGATCGCCCAGCGCATGCCCGCAAAGCGGCGCGCGAAGAACGGCGCGACCCGATCCACGATGAAGTGATCGGGCTCGAACCAGGCGATGAAAGCATCCTCTTCGCCCGGTACTTCACGGAAACGCACGAAGGCTTTCATCTTGTGGCTGTCGCGGCGCACCGCCTGAGCGAGGGCCATCGCACGCAGCACGTCCGGATCGGCCGGGTTGGTGAGCAGGCCACGCTCGCCGTGGGTGATCCGCCACAGCATGCGGTACAGCAGCGGGTGGCGCTGCGGATCGCGGTGGCACAGGCAGGTGGCGGCCAGTTCGAGGAACGCCTTCGGCACCGCAATGGCGGTGGCTTCAGCGTCAGGCACTGAGAGGGTGGCCAGCGCCGGCGCGTCCAGCAGCGAACCTTCACCCTCCTGCAGCCAGTCCAGCTGCTCCGGTGCGACGCGGTGCTGCAGCGCCCGCCGCGCGGCCTCACGCCAGGACTGCACCGACCACGCCGCGTCGAGTCGCACACTCCAGCGGGTCATGCGGCAGCGTCGGGAAACAGCGAGGCCTGGCGCGGTGGCGGTGCCAGCCGCGCGCGCAGCGCGGTGGGGTCATCCAGTGCGCGACGCGGGTGATGGTCGGCCAGCTGCACGAACGGCAGCAGCTTGCTCATCGGTGCGCGCAGGCGGGCGACGTCGGCCACGCGCAGGCGGCCATGGCGGCGTGCCATCAACACGCGCTTGACGTTGCGCACGCCCAACCCCGGCACGCGCAGCAACATCTCCTTCGACGCCACGTTGAGATCGACCGGGAAGCGTTCGGGGTGGCGGATCGCCCAGGCCAACTTCGGGTCGATGTCCAGGTCGAGCATGCCGTTCTGCGTGGTATCGGTGATTTCCTCCACGCCATAGCCATAGAAGCGCAGCAGCCAGTCGGCCTGGTACAGGCGGTGTTCGCGCGCCAGCGGCGGTGCCTGCACTGGTAGCAGCCGGCTCGCATCGGGGATAGGGCTGAAGGCCGAATAGTACACCCGGCGCATGCGGTAATTGCCGTACAGGTTGTCGGCAGCACCCAGGATCTGCTGGTCGCTGGCGCCGTCGGCACCGACGATCATCTGCGTGCTCTGGCCAGCAGGTGCAAAGCGCGGCGCACGGGCGCGGCCAGCGCGCTTGGCCGGGGCGGTCGGCGTCGGTGCCGCCACCGTGGTGGGCTCGGCCTCGCTGGCGGTCTTGGCCTCCTTGGCTTCTTCGATGCGCCAGCGCAGTTCACCCATCGCGCCGCGAATGGAAGGCAGCGATTTCTCTGGTGCGAAGCTGCTCAAGCCCTCCTCGGTGGGCAGCTCGATGTTGATCGACAGGCGGTCGGCGTAGCGACCGGCGGCCGCCAGCAGTTCAGGCGAGGCTTCCGGAATGGTCTTGAGATGGATGTAGCCGGAGAACCGGTGTTCCTCGCGCAGCTGCCGCGCCACTTCCACCATCTGCTCCATGGTGTAGTCGGCATTGCGGATGATGCCGCTGGAAAGGAACAACCCTTCGATGTAGTTGCGCTTGTAGAAATCCATGGTCAGCGCGACGACTTCGGCCACGTTGAAGCGTGCGCGCGGTACGTTGCTGGAGACCCGGTTCACACAGTAGGCGCAGTCGTAGATGCAGAAGTTGGTGAGCAGGATCTTCAGCAGCGAAACGCAGCGACCGTCGGGGGTGTAGCTGTGGCAGATGCCGGCGCCTTCGGTGCTGCCGATGCCGCCGGACGCGCGCGAATCCCGGCGCCCCGCGCCACTGGAGGCGCAGGACGCGTCGTACTTGGCGGCATCGGCCAGGATCGCCAGTTTGCGAATCGTCTCCATGGGGAGACGGTAGGGGCGGCCAGTCTCACGTTGTGAGACTGGCGTCGGTGGTGGCTGAAGGGTTCAGGGTGCCGGCATGGATGCAGCCACCCAAGGGGTGGCTCTACGAAGGCGCGGCTGGGTAACGGTACTCAGAACGTGACTTTCACCGAGTCGGCGCTGTAGGTCGCCGGGCCGTGGTAGACGACCTCGATGTTGTTGCCGTCCGGATCGATCGCGAAGGCGGCGTAATAGCCCGGGTGGTAGGGGCGTTCGCCGGGGGCGCCGTTGTCCTTGCCGCCTGCGGCCAACGCCGCCTTGTGGAAGGCATCGACGGTGGCGCGGTCGCGGGCCTGGAAGGCCAGGTGGTGGCGGCCGGTCAGTTCACCGGCGGCCGCTTCGCTGTCGGCGGTGGAAATGAACAGCTCATCGGCCCAGAAATACGTATCGCCCTCGCCGGCGATGGGAATGCCGATGGTGTCGAACACGGCCTGGTAGAAGCGGCGGCTGGCCGGCAGGTCACGCACGATCAGTTGCAGGTGGTCGATGAGCCGGCCGCGGTGCAGTTCCATGGTTTCCATGCGGGTTCCTTCGGGTGGAAAGGAACGCAGGTATACCACCGGCGGTGCACGCCCGCCTTGGCAGGGCGTGCACATTGTTGAAGCCGGGGCGGTCAGCCGATCGGGGTGTTGGAGATGATCTCCACCCAATAGCCGTCCGGGTCCTTGATGAAGGCCAGGTGCTTCATGCGGCCGTCTTCCAGGCGCTTCTGGTAGGGCACCTCCAGATCATCGAAACGCTTGCAGGCCGCCTGGATGTCCGGCACGGAGACGCAGATGTGGCCGAAGCCGCGCGGGTCCTGGTTGCCGTCGTGGTACACGCGGCCTTCCTGGGTTTCGGTGCCATGGTTGTGGGTCAGTTCCAGCACGCCCGGAAGGCCGGCCATCCACACCCGGCGGGCGTCGTCGCCCTCGGGGATGGACGTGCCCGCCGGCAGCAGGGCCAGGAAGTACAGGCTGAACTGCGCCTCGGGGAAATCGCGCTGGTCGAGCAGGCGGAAGCCGAGTACGCGGGTGTAGAAGTCCAGCGAGGCGGCGGCGTCCTTGACGCGCAGCATGGTGTGGTTGAACACGAAGCCGGTGGTTTCGGCCGGCGGCTGGGCGGCAACGCCCGGCTGGGACTGCAGGGAGGCAAGGCTCATGGGGGATCCTGTGGGGGGCCGCGCAACGCGGCTGGCCGTTCATTTTAGCGGGGCGGCGGCAAGGGGACGTAGAATGCTGCATCTTCCTGGCCCGTCGTCGACATGTCGCAGCGTGAATGGGTGGCCGCCGCCATCCGCAAGATCGAAGCCGATTTCAACCGTTCGGCCGATACCCACCTCATTCCGATGGACCTGCCGGGCCACCCGGGCATCGAGCTGTACTTCAAGGATGAATCCAGCCATCCCACCGGCAGCCTGAAGCACCGCCTGGCGCGCTCGCTGTTCCTGTACGCACTGGCCAACGGATGGCTGCGCGAAGGGCGCCCGGTGATCGAGGCGTCCAGCGGCTCAACCGCGGTGTCCGAAGCCTACTTCGCGCGCCTGCTGGGCCTGCCATTCATTGCCGTGATGCCGGCCACCACCTCGCCGGAAAAGATCGCCGCCATCGAATTCCATGGCGGACGCTGCCACCTGGTGGAACGCGCCTGCGACCTGAACTGCGATTCGGAAAAGCTGGCCCGCGAAACCGGCGGCCACTTCATGGACCAGTTCACCTACGCCGAGCGCGCCACCGACTGGCGTGCCAACAACAACATCGCCGAATCCATCTTCAAGCAGATGGCCGAAGAGCCGCATCCGGTGCCGGAATGGATCGTGTGCAGCCCCGGCACCGGCGGTACCGCCGCCACGCTGGGCCGTTATGTCAGCTACCGCCGGCACGACACCCGCATCCTGTGCGCGGACCCGGAAGTGTCGGTGTTCTTCGACGGCTACCGCGCGGCCTTGGCCGGTGAACCGTGGCGCGAGCTCACCTGCAGCGGTGGTTCGCGGGTGGAAGGCATCGGCCGGCCCAGGGTGGAATCGAGCTTCATCCCAACCAGCGTGGATGCGATGGTCAAGGTGCCCGACGCGTTGAGCCTGGCCGCCATGCGCCACGTCAGCCGCCAGTTGGGGCGCCGGGTCGGCGGCTCTACCGGTACCAATTTCATCGGTGTGCTGCATGCCGCCGAGCGCATGCGTGCGGCCGGGCGCAGCGGCTCGATCGTGACGATCCTGTGCGACAGCGGCGAACGCTATGCGCACAGCTATTACAACCCGGACTGGTACCCGCGTCAGGGCATCGACGTGGAGCAGGCTGATGCGGTGATCGCGGCGGCCGTTGCCGGGCAGGGCCTGCCGGAGCTGCCCAACGCCGCGCTGGAAGCCCTGTACTGAGCACCGCAGGCGGGTGAACGGCCACGAACCCGTGGCCGGCGGGGCTTGTGCAGCGCCGGGTCCGGTGCCATATCGTGGGAAACGCCGGCGTGCCGGCCCCGCTGTCTGGAGACCCCTGTGACCCCTGCCAATCCCCTGCTCGATTTTTCCGGCCTGCCCCGTTTCGATGCGATCCAGCCCGAGCACATCGGGCCGGCCATCGACACCTTGCTGGCGCAGGCCGAAGCGGCGGTGAAAGCCGCCGAAACCGTGCAGCCGGTCAGCTGGGCCAGCTTCGTCGAGCCGCTGGACGATGCCACCGAACGCCTGTGGCGCGCCTGGGGCCAGGTCGGCCACCTGCAGGCGGTGGTGAACACCCCGGCGCTGCGCGAGGCCTACAACAGCAACCTGCCGAAGGTGACCCGCTTTGGCAGCGCGCTCGGCCAGAACCTGGCGCTGTTCGAGCAGTACCGCGCGCTCGCCGCCACGCCGGAAGCGACGCAGTACGACCCGGCCCGGCGCAAGGTGCTGGACAACGCGCTGCGGGATTTCCGCCTGGGCGGCGCCGAGCTGGACGAGGCCGGCAAGGCGCGTTACAGCGCGATCCGCGAGGAGCTCTCGGCGCTGTCGGCGACGTTCTCGCAGAACGTGCTCGATGCGACCGATGCGTGGTCGCTGCACGTGGAAGACCGCAGCGAGCTGGCCGGCCTGCCCGACGATGTGGTCGCCGCTGCGCGCGCCGCCGCGGAGAAGGACGTTCTTCCAGGCTGGAAGCTGACCCTGCAGATGCCGTGCTACCTGCCGGTGCAGACCTATGCAGAACACCGCCCGCTGCGCGAGACGCTGTACCGCGCCAACGCGCTGCGCGCCTCTGAGTTCGGCGATCCCAAGCTGGACAACAGCGCGCACATCGATCGCGTGCTGGCGCTGCGCGCCGAGCTGGCGGCCCTGCTGGGCTTTGCCAACTACGCCGAGTACTCCATCGCCACCAAGATGGCCGATGATGCGCCGCAGGTGCTGGGTTTCCTGCGCGACCTGGCAGCGCGTGCGAAACCCTACGCGCAGCGCGATCGCGCCGAGCTGGACGCATTCGCACGCGACGAGCTGAGCCTGCCTGCGCTGGAAGCGTGGGACCTCGCCTTTGCCTCCGAGAAACTGAAGCAGGCGCGTTACAGCTATTCCGAGCAGGAAGTGAAGCAGTACTTCACCGAGCCGAAGGTGCTGGAGGGTTTGTTCAGCGTCATCCACGGCCTCTATGGCCTGCAGGTGCAGCCCGACCAGGCGCCGGTGTGGCATCCGGACGTGCGCTTCTTCCGCCTGGTCGATGCGCAGGGCGCGCTGGTCGGCCAGTTCTACCTGGACCTGTACGCGCGCGAAGGCAAGCGCGGCGGCGCGTGGATGGACGACTGCCGCAACCGCCGCGATACCGCGCAGGGCGTGCAGACGCCGCTGGTGTATCTGGTGTGCAACTTCGGCAAGGGCGCCGATGGCAAGGCCTCGACCTTCAGCCACGACGAAGTGACCACGCTGTTCCATGAAATGGGCCATGGCCTGCACCAGCTGCTGACCCGCATCGGCGAGCTCGGCGTGGCTGGCATCAACGGCGTGGAATGGGATGCGGTGGAGCTGCCCAGCCAGTTCATGGAGAATTTCTGCTGGGAATGGGACCGCGTGCAGGCCATGACCGCGCATGTGGACAGCGGCGAGCCGCTGCCGCGCGCGCTGTTTGACCGGATGCTGGCCGCGCGCAATTTCCAGAGCGGCATGTTCACCGTGCGCCAGCTGGAGTTCGCGCTGTTCGACATGCAGCTGCACAGCAGTTTCGATCCGGTGCAGGACAGCGTGCTGCAGCTGCTGGAACGCGTGCGCGACGAAGTGGCGGTCAACCGCCCGCCGGAATGGAACCGCTTCCCGCACCAGTTCAGCCACATTTTCGCGGGTGGGTATGCGGCGGGCTACTACAGCTACAAGTGGGCCGAGGTGCTCAGCGCCGATGCGTACGCCGCATTCGAGGAAGCGCCGGAGCAGGTGGCCGAAACGGGCAGGCGCTTCCGCGATGAAGTGTTGTCGCGGGGCGGCAGCCGGAGTGCAGCGGAGAATTTCGCCGCGTTCCGCGGGCGTGCGCCGAACGTGGACGCGTTGCTGCGCCACAACGGCATGGCCGGTTGATGCGATGGGTACCGACCAACGGTCGGTACCTACCGGTGATTCGGGGCGGGTGCCGACCGTTGGTCCGCACGTACCATGGATCCGGGTAGGTGCCGACCGTTGGTCGGCACGGCGGTGAATCACTCGGCGTAGATCATCGTGCGGCTCATGCCGCCATCGACGATGTGGTCCTGTCCGGTGATGAAGCCGGACAGGTCCGAGAGCAGGAACACCGCGAGCGCGCCGATGTCTTCCGGCTGGCCGACACGCCCCACCGCATGCTGCGCGTGGTCGCGGCGCGACAGCTTCGGCGTGCGCCGCCGGGCCGGGGCCTGCCAGGCATCGGTGGTGATCCAGCCGGGGCTGATGCTGTTGACCCGCACATCGGGCCCGCTGCTGATCGCCAGCGCGTGGGTAAACGCCACCAGCCCACCCTTCGCCGCCGCATAGGCTTCGCTGTCCGGCTCGGACTGCCAGGCGCGGGTGGAGGCGATGTTGATGATTGACCCGCCGGCCTGCGCGCGCAGCGCCGGCAGTGCGTGCTTGCTGCACAGGAACGCGCCGTGCAGGCTCGACAGGCGGCGCTGCCATTCGGCCAGGGTCATCTCCGCCAGCGGGGTGCCATGCGCGCTGGCGATCCCGGCGTTGTTGACCAGCCCATCAATCCGCGCGAAACGCTTCAGCGTTGCCTTGACCAGCGCCTGCACGCTGCGTTCGCTGGCGACATCCGCGCGCTGGAACGCAGCGCGCTCCGGCAGTGCCCATTCCTTCAGGCAGGCGCGGCCGGCGTCGGCGTCCAGGTCGGCGATCATCACGCTGCCGCCGGCGCCCAGCACCGCCTGCGCGATGCCACGGCCTACGCCCTGCGCGCCACCGGTGACGATCACCACGCGGTCGCGCAGCGGTTGTGCGGGCCAGTCGGTGATGGCGGGGGTCAGTGGCACCGGGGGGTGTCCTTGCGGCCGAGCAGTCGGGTCCAGCCTTCGATGCCCAGCTTGTCCAGCGTTTCGATGTTGCGCTCGACGATCACGTCCGGGTCCGGGAAGGCGGCCACGGCGCGTTCCACGCTGTCTTCGCGCAGCAGGTGCAGGGTCGGGTAGGGCGCGCGGTTGGTGTAGTTGCTCACGTCATCCGGCGCGACCCCGGCGAACTGGTACTGCGGGTGGAAGCTGGCTACCTGCAGGATGCCCTGCAGGTCCAAGGCTTCGATCGCGGCATCGGCGTTGTCGAGGAAGTCGTTGTAATCCAGGAAATCGGTCAGCACGTCCGGGTGCACGATCAGCGTGGTGTCGATCTGCTCGGCCGGGGTGTCGCGCAGCAGCACCAGCTCTTCGGCGAGTTCTTCCACCAGCGCTTCGACGGTGGTGGCGTCGCTGAGCACGAAGCGCACCTGGTCCTTCACGTACACGGCCTTGGCGAACGGACACAGGTTCAGGCCGATGACGATCTGCTCCAGCCAACGCCGGGTTTCCGCGATGGGATCGCTGCCGTCCGGCGCGGTGTCGGCGATGAGGGGCATGTCATTCATGGGCAATCAGTCGCGGAAATTGTCGAACTGCAGAGGTACCTCGAACGTTCCCTTTTTCAGCAGGGCCATCACGTCCTGCAGGTCGTCGCGCTTCTTGCCGGTCACGCGCAGCTTGTCGCCGTTGATCTGGCTGTCGACCTTGAGCTTGGCTTCCTTGATTGCCGCAGCGATCTTCTTGGCGACCTTCTGTTCGATGCCCTGTTTGACCGTGATCTTCTGGCGGGCGCCGGCGAGGTTGGTTTCGATATCGCCGAATTCCAGGCAGGCAGCGTCGATCTTCCGCGCGGTCAGGCGCTGGCGCAGGATGTCGGTCATCTGCTGCAGCTGGAAGTCGCTGGGGGCGGACTGGCTGATGACGCTGTCTTCCAGCACGAACTTCGCGTCCACGCCCTTGAAGTCGAAGCGGGTGGACAGCTCCCGGTTGGCCTGGTCGACCGCGTTGGTCAGTTCGTGGATGTCGACTTCGGAAACGACGTCAAAAGAGGGCATGGGGCAAACTCCTGCAGGTGAAGCCGCCATTCTAACAACCCTGCATGGACGTCCCGGCAAGGGCGGTGATAATGGGCCATGGAATCCCAACGCACCCCCACCCGTGCCGTCGCCTGGATGCTCATGGCCGTGGCCTGCTTCTCGCTGATGGATGCGGGCATGAAGCAGTTGTCCTCCAGCTACCCGACCCTGCAGGTCACCTTCCTGCGTGGCGCGGCGTCGCTGCCGTTCGTGCTGGTCTGGGTGCTGGCCACGGCCGGGCCGCGCTCGCTGATCCCGGTCCGGTGGGGCCTGCACCTGCTGCGCGGGCTGCTCGGCATGGCCATGATCGGGTGCTTCGTGTTCGCCCTGCGCAGCCTGCCGCTGTCCACCGCCTACACCATCTATTTCGTCGCGCCGCTGCTGATCGCCGCGCTGTCGGTGCCGCTGCTCGGTGAATACGTCGGGCCGCGCCGCTGGATCGCCATCGGCATCGGCCTGGTTGGGGTGCTGGTGGTGCTGCGTCCCGGCGTGGATGGCTTCATTTCCATTCCGGGCCTGATGGTGCTGCTGGCCGCCACCGCCTATGCGGTGGCGGCGATCACCGTCAGCATGCTGACCCGCACCGATACGCCGCAGTCGATGGTGGTCTGGTTCCTGGTGATCCTGGCGCTGGGCGCCGGGTTGCTGGCGATCCCGGACTGGCAGCCGCTGCAGCTGCGCCATGGCTGGCTGATCGCCGGCATGGGCCTGGCCGGGGCGGGTGGCCAGGTAGCCCTGACCCGCGCCTTCCAGCTGGGCGAGGCCTCGCTGATCGCCCCGCTGGAATACACCGGGCTGGTCTGGGTGATCGGCTGGGACCTGTTGTTCTGGGACGTGCTGCCGGACCGCTTCACCTGGCTGGGCGCGGCGATCATCGTGGCCTCCGGGCTGTACCTGCTGCACCGCGAGCGGGTCCGCCAGGTGCGGGCGCCGCAGCCGCTGGACCATCCCTGAGCGCCGCCGGGCGGGCGATGACGCCGCCTTATAATCAAACGGAATATGATTCGCTGCTGCCGCGCGGGCCAGGGCCGTCCCGCGCTGGTAGGCTGCACGCCCCCTCCCGTCGATGCCCCGGTTGACCGCGAAGTGATCGAGTTCCAGCGCCTGCACAAATCCTATGCCGTCGGCGGCCGCGCGATCGCCGCGCTGCAGCCGCTCGACCTGACCATCGAGGCCGGCGAAGTGTTCGGCATCATCGGCCATTCCGGCGCGGGCAAATCGACCCTGATCCGGCTGATCAACCGGCTCGAAGAACCCACCGGTGGCCGCCTGCTGATCAACGGCGAGGACGTCACCGCGCTGGACACCGACGGCCTGCGTGCGCTGCGCCGGAAGATCGGCATGATCTTCCAGCACTTCAACCTGCTGTCCTCGCGTACGGTAGCGGCCAACGTGGCCTTCCCGCTGGAGCTGGCCGGTACCCCGCGTGCGGACATCGACGCGCGCGTGGACGAACTGCTGCACACCGTGGGCCTGGAGGCGCACGCCAACAAGTATCCGGCACAGCTGTCCGGCGGCCAGAAGCAGCGCGTCGGCATCGCCCGCGCCCTGGCCACCCGCCCGCAGATCCTGCTGTGCGACGAAGCGACCAGTGCGCTCGACCCGCAGACCACCGCCTCGGTGCTGAAGCTGCTGGGCCGGATCAACCGCGAGCTGGGCCTGACCATCGTGTTGATCACCCACGAGATGGATGTGATCCGCCGCGTCTGCGACCGCGTGGCCGTGCTCGATGCTGGCCACCTGGTAGAAACCGGGCCGGTCACCGAGGTGTTCCTGCACCCGCAGCATCCGACCACGCGCCGCTTCGTCAATGAATCCGAGCAGGTCGACGAAGGCGAGCTGCACAAGGATTTCGACGCCGTGGCCGGGCGCATCGTGCGCCTGACCTTCCTCGGTACCGATACCTATGAGCCGGTGCTGGGCCGCATCGCCCGCGAGACGGGGGTGGACTACAACATCCTGTCCGGCCGCATCGACCGCATCAAGGACACCCCGTATGGCCAGCTGACGGTATCGCTGGTAGGCGGCGACGTTCAGGCCGCGCAGGCCGGCTTCGTTGCCGCCGGCGTCCACCTGGAGGAGCTGCGCCGATGATCATCGCTACTGCGGGCGGGTTCTTCCGCCACCTCGACGCCGCCAAATGGGCCGATATCGGCCAGGCCACCGTCGACACCCTGCTGATGCTGGCCGGCTCACTGCCGCTCACGCTGGCCATCGGCCTGCCGCTGGGCGTGCTGCTGTTCCTGACCGGTTCGCCGCAGCTGCACCGCAAGCCGGTGCTGTATGGCGGGCTGGCGCTGCTGGTCAACCTGCTGCGCTCGGTGCCTTTCATCATTCTCATGATCGTGCTGATTCCGATCACGCTGTGGATGATGGGCACCTCGCTCGGCGTACGCGGTGCGATCGTGCCGCTGGTCATCGGTGCCGCACCGTTCTACGCGCGCCTGGTGGAAACCGCGCTGCGCGAAGTGGATCGTGGCGTGATCGAAGCCAGCCAGGCGATGGGCGCCACCACCTGGCAGCTTGTCAGCCGGGTGCTGCTGCCCGAAGCACGGCCGGGCCTGATCGCCGGCGCCACCGTCACGGTGATCGCCCTGATCGGCTTCACCGCCATGGGCGGCGCGATCGGCTCCGGTGGGTTGGGCGACCTGGCCTTCCGCGACGGCTACCAGCGCTCGCACACCGATGTGGCCCTGGTCACCGTGGTGCTGCTGCTGGTGCTGGTCCAACTGCTGCAGATGCTGGGTGACTGGCTGGTGGGGCGGTATTCGCGCAAGTAAGGGGTGCGCCTGGCGCAATCATTGAGCCTGGCGATACGAACCGGCGATCGGATTGATCCGACGTTCGACCGCGTCGGCATTGCGTGATCCGCGTCTGTGCTATATTCCGTTCAGCGTATTACGCTAAACGGAATGATCCAGTCCTTCCGCTGCCGCCATACGCTTGCCCTGTTCGAAGGCCGATGCCCGCGACGGTTCCGCAGCATCCAGGCGGTTGCCGAGCGCAAGCTGCAGATGCTGGACGCGGCGCAGACCCTGCAGTTCCTGCGCAGTCCGCCCGGCAACCGTCTTGAAGCGCCGGCGGGCGAACGACGAGGGCAGTTCAGCATCCGCATCAATGTCCAATGGCGCGTGTGTTTCACCTGGACGGATGCAGGTCCGTGCCATGTCGAAATCGTTGATTACCACTGAGGATGCCGACCATGAGCCGTGCCGCCAACAAACTGAGGGCCATCCACCCGGGCGAAATCCTGCGGGAGGAATTCATGGTGCCGCTCGAGCTGAGCATCAATGCGCTCGCGCGTGCCCTGGACGTACCGGCCACCCGGCTGCATGCCATCGTGCATGAAACCCGGGGCGTCACCGCGGATACGGCGGCCCGGCTGGCGCGCCATTTCGGCGGTGACGCCGCCTCGTGGCTCGCACTGCAGGCCGAATACGACCTCAAGACCCTGTCTACGTGGCAGGACATCGAACGCAGGGTCATGCCGCGCGTTGCGGCCTGATCACCTTACGTTCGGAACCTCGTAGCCCAGGCGGTCCACCTGCTCGGGGTGCTGCGGCACGCGCTTGAGCTTGTCGGTGTTGACCCCGTACTGGTCGCGCAGGCGGGTGGCCAGTTCCTTGTACAGGTCCTTGTCCATGTCCGGCTTGCGCGCGAAGATCCAGGCCATCTCGCGGCCCGGGTACCCCAGCATCGCCCACGAATAGTCCGGCGCCACTTCCAGTACGCGGGTATGGGTCGGCACCACCTTGTAGAACCAGGTGCGCCAGTTGTGGTTGCCGCTCTCCTCGTCCACCGAGGCACGCACGGTCAGCTCCTGCTGCGGCTGCGAGAAACCGTCGCGGAACCGATAGGTGATCGAGACCTTCTGGTCGCCGCGCAGCGTGTACTGGTTCACGCTGGCCACGTGGCCACGCTCGACCGGGTTCGGCACGCGGCCGATGACGTACCAGGTGCCCATGAACCGCTGCAGGTCGATCGGCGCGCTGGCCGGGGTGCTGACCGTCGGCACCGGGGTCGGCTTGCTGTCGCCGAACGCACAGGCGGACAGCAGCGACAGCGTCGACAGCAGCAGGACAACGCGAAGCGGGCGGTTCGAAGACATGCGGCGAAAAGCTCCAGTGGTGGTACAGGCCATGGGTCGGTCAGCGTGGCTGCAGGCATGGTGGGTGGGACGGAAGAGAACGTCAATGGCGGGAATGCGAAGGTCGCAGCCTGTGAGATGGCAGCACGGCAAGGTGACGCATCACTTTCGCATGGAGCCCTGTCATGACCCTGTCGTCTTCGCGCCGTTGCCGCACCCCGCAGCCTGGCACCCGCGCCCTGCAGGCCCCCGATCCCCGCATCCTGCGGGGCGTTCGCCAGCTGGCCTTGGCCGGTCTGGCCGTGGTGCTGGTGTGGCCGGCCGCGCGTGGCAGCAGTGAATGGGTGGGGTGGTTGCCGATGTGGCTGGTCGGCATGCCGTGCCTGGCGTGGTGGAGCCTGTACCGCTTCCGCCTGCCGACGTCGCTGTTGGCCTGGCAGGCCCGCCGCCGGCGCGGCCCGCAGGCGCGGCGCCGGGTCCGCCGCGCGGCTCCCCGCCTTCGCCCTGACCTTCGACAGGGGGGAGCGGGGCAGGCCGTGTGATAGCGTCCGGGGGATATGACCGCCTGGAGCCGCAATGTCACGACTCGCCTCTGCCTGCCTGATGGCAGGCCTGTTCTCTGCTGGTGCCGCTGGAACCGCGATGGCCGCTGAGACCCCCGCCGATCCCTACGCCTGGCTGGAAGATGTCACCGGCGACACGTCGTTGGACTGGGTCAAGCAGCAGAACGCCAAGTCCGAAGGCCGCCTGGCCCAGACCCCGGCCTTCAAGCAGATGGAAGCCAGCATCCGCGAGGTGCTCGATTCGGATGCCAAGATCCCGGGCGTGCAGAAGATCGGCGAGTACTACTACAACTTCTGGAAGGACAAGCAGCACGAGCGCGGCCTGTGGCGGCGCACCACGCTGGATGAGTACCGCAAGCCGGCCCCGAAGTGGGAGACCGTGCTCGACCTGGACGCGCTGAACAAGGCCGAAGGCGAGAACTGGGTATGGCACGGTGCCGAATGCCTGCGCCCGGAGTACACCCGCTGCCTCATCGCGCTGTCGCGCGGTGGCGCCGATGCCGACGTGACCCGCGAATTCGACCTGGCCAACAAGCGCTGGATCAAGGACGGCTTCTTCCGTCCCGAATCCAAGGGCGGGCTGGGCTGGATCGACCGCGACACCGTGTTCGTCTACACCGATTTCGGCAAGGACAGCATGACCACCTCCGGCTACCCGCGGGTGGCCAAGCTGTGGAAGCGCGGCACGCCGCTGTCGGCGGCCAGCGTGGTCTACGAAGGCAAGCCCGATGACATGTACATCGCGGCGATGCACGACGATACGCCCGGCTATGAGCGCAACCTGGTCAGCCGCACGCTGGCCTTCTACAACAACGAGATCTACCTGCGCGCCGACGATGGCACGCTGACCAAGATCGATGCGCCGAACTCGGCCGAAAAAGGCCTGCGCAAGCAGTGGCTCACCCTGGAGCTGCGCGATCCGTGGACGGTGGGTGGCAAGACCTATGCCGCCGGTTCGCTGCTGATCACCAGGCTGGACGACTTCATTGCCGGCAAGCGTGATTTCGAGGTGCTGTTCGCCCCCACCGCGACCACCTCGCTGGCCGGCTCGAGCTGGACGAAGAACCACCTGGTGCTGAACGTGCTTGATGACGTCAAGAGCCGCCTGCAGGTGCTGACGCCGTCGGCCGAGGGCTGGAAGAAGAGCGACTTCACCGGCGCGCCCTCGTTCGGCACCGTGGCGGTAGGCGCGGTGGATGCCGACGAAAGCGATGCGGTGTGGATGACCGTCACCGACTACCTGACCCCGACCACCCTGGCGCTGGCTGAGATCGGCAAGCAGCCGGAAGTGCTCAAGACCATGCCGGCGTTTTTCGCTGCCGAAGGCAAGGTGATCGAGCAGCACTTCGCCACCAGCAAGGACGGCACCCGCGTGCCGTACTTCGTGGTGCATGCCAAGGACATGAAGCTGGACGGGTCCAACCCGACCCTGCTGTACGGTTACGGCGGCTTCGAGATCTCGCTGACCCCGTCGTACTCCGGCGGCATGGGCCGCGCCTGGCTGGAAAAGGGCGGCGTATATGTGGTGGCCAACATCCGTGGCGGTGGCGAGTACGGCCCGCGCTGGCACCAGGCGGCGCTGAAGCAGAACCGGCACAAGGCGTATGAGGACATGGCCGCAGTCGCCCGCGACCTGGTGAGCCGGAAGATCACCTCGCCCCGGCACCTGGGCGTGCAGGGCGGCAGCAACGGTGGCCTGCTCACCGGCAACATGCTCACCCAGTACCCGGAACTGTTCGGGGCGGTGGTGGTGCAGGTGCCGCTGCTGGACATGAAGCGCTACAGCCACCTGCTGGCCGGCGCCTCGTGGATGGCCGAATACGGCAACCCCGACACCGCCGACTGGGCGTACATTCAAACCTTCTCGCCGTACCACCTGTTCGATCCGAAGAAGACGTATCCTCCGGTGCTGTTCACCACCTCGACCCGTGACGACCGCGTCCACCCGGGCCATGCCCGCAAGATGGCGGCGAAGATGATCGAGGCGGGCAAGGACGTCACCTACTACGAGAACATCGAAGGCGGCCACGGCGGCGCGGCGAACAATGCGCAGGCCGCGCACATGTCGGCGCTGGCCTACAGCTTCCTGTGGGAACGGTTGAAATAACCGGTTTCCGGCCAACGGCCGGGGCTACCCGTCGATGCTTGCCCGCCGCGGCGCGGGCAAGCTTCTCCTCCGGGTGGTGGGGCGTCTGGTTGGCTCCACCCCTTTTGAACGCCGCGCGTGATGCGCGGCGTTTTTTTTCAGCCCTTCCAGGTTTCCAGGCCGCGCGTGATCCTTGCCACGGCTTCTTCCAATCGCGGAATTTCCTGCGTATACGCCAGCCGCACGTGCTGGTTGGCGCGGTAATGCCCGAAATCCAGGCCCGGGGTGAATGCAACGTGCTCGGTTTCCAGGAAGTGCGCGCAGAAGGCCTGCGCGTCATCGGTGAACCCGCTGACGTCGCAATAGAGATAGAACGCGCCTTCCGGTTCGACCTCGATGCGGAAGCCCAACGCCCGCAGGGCGGGCAGCAGGTAGTCGCGGCGTGCCTGGAAGGCGTGGCGGCGCTGCTCGAAGAGGGCGATGGTGTCCGGCTCGAAGCAGGCCAGCGCGGCATGCTGGGCAATGCTGGAGGCGCTGATGTACAGGTTCTGGGCCAGCTTCTCCAGATCCGCCACGGCCTGCGGCGGTGCCACCAGCCAGCCCAGCCGCCAGCCGGTCATGCCGAAGTACTTGGAGAAGCTGTTGAGCACGAACGCCTCGTCGTCGACCTGCAGCACGCTTGGCGCATCCATGCCGTAGGTGAGGCCGTGGTAGATCTCATCCACCACCAGGTGGCCGCCACGCGCCTTCAACGACTGCGACAGCGCAGCCAGCTGCGCCGCCGACAACACCGTACCGGTCGGGTTGGCCGGTGACGCCACCAGCGCACCGACGCTGGCGGCATTCCAATGGGTGTCCACCAGGGATGGGGTCAACTGGTAGGCGGTGTGCGGCCCCACCGGCACCAGTTGCGCCGCGCCTTCCACCAGCCGCAGGAAATGGCGGTTGCACGGGTAGCCCGGGTCGGCCAGCAGCCAATGGCGGTCGGGATCGACCAGCAGGCTGCTGGCCAGCAACAGCGCGCCCGAGCCGCCCGGGGTGACCAGGATCCGCTCCGGGTCCAGGTCCAGGTTGTAGCGGGTGCCGTAGAACCCGGCGATGGCCGCACGCAGGGCCGGCAGCCCGCGCGCGGCGGTGTAGCGGGTATGCCCGGCGGCCAGCGCGGCCTGGCCGGCCTGCACGATGGGCGCGGCCGTGGTGAAGTCCGGCTCGCCGATCTCCAGGTGGATCACATCATGGCCGGCCTGTTCCAACGCCTGCGCGCGGGCCAGCAGGGACATCACGTGGAAGGGTTCGATTTCCTGGCTGCGGCGGCTGTAGCCGGCCGTGGGGATGCGGGTGCTCATGCACCCCATGATAGGCGAGGGCCTGCGCGCTTGCCGTGGGTGCCGCCGCGCCGCCAGACTGGCCACCATTGCATTCACTGGCAAGGAGCCCTATCTCGTGAAATCCCCCCTTCCTTTTCTGGTTGCCACCCTGATGACCGCTTCCGTGCATGCCGCCCCCGCGCTGACCCCACCCGACGCCGAGAAGCATCCGCACGCGGTCACCACTCCGTTCGGTGCGACCCGCAATGACGATTACTACTGGCTGCGGGACGACAAGCGCGAAGCGCCGGCCATGCTGGCCTATTTGAATGCGGAGAACGCCTACACCGACCAGGTGATGGCCCCGCTCAAGCCGCTGCAGGACACCCTGTACAAGGAGATCGTCGGCCGCATCAAGCAGGACGATGCCAGCGTGCCGGCGCGCGAGCGCGGCTACTGGTATTACAGCCGCTACGAAACCGGCAAGGACTACCCGATCCAGGCGCGCCGCAAGGGCAGCATGGACGCGCCGGAAGAAATCCTGCTCGACCTCAACGTGATGGCCGAGGGCAAGGGCTACTTCGACGTGGGCGATGCCGACGTAAGCCAGGACAACCACCTGCTGGCCTGGGCCGAGGACGACGTCGGCCGCCGCCAGTATGTGATCCGTTTCAAGGACCTGCGCACCGGTGAGGTGCTGCCGGACCGCATTGAGAATGTCTCGGCCAACGTGGTCTGGGCCGACGACAACCGCACGCTGTTCTACGTGGAAAACGACCCGGAAACCCTGCTCACCGTGCGGGTGAAGAAGCACGTGTTGGGTACCCCGACCCGCAGCGACGTGCTGGTGTACGAGGAAGCGGACGACAGCTTCTACATGGGCGTGGGCCGCACCCGTGACGACCGCTTCATCACCATCGACCTGCACAGCACCGTCAGCTCGGAAAGCCGCTACGCACCCGCCGCCAACCCGCAGCAGTTTACGGTGCTGGCGCCACGTGCGCGCGATGTGGAATACGACGCCGACCATTTCGGTGGGCGCTGGGTGATCCGCACCAACGATGCCGGTGCGAAGAACTTCAAGATCGTCACCGCGCCCACCGATGCCACCGCACGCAGCCAGTGGACCGACTGGGTGGCGCACGATGACAACGTGCTGGTGGAGGGCTTCGAATTGTTCGACGGCTTCACCGCGATCGCCGAGCGCTCCAACGCGCTGGAGCGGGTGCGCCTGCTGTTCGCCGATGGGCGCCAGGACTACGTCAAGGCCGACGAGCCGGCGTACTCCATGGGGCTGGCCGCCAATCCGGAAGCGGATACGCCGTGGCTGCGCTATGCCTACACCTCGCTGACCACGCCGACCACCACCTACGAGCTCAACACCACCACCGGTGAGCGCCGCCAGCTCAAGCAGCAGCCGGTGATCGGCTATGACCCGGCGCAGTACACCACCGAACGGGTGTGGGTGACCGCGCGTGACGGCGCCAAGGTGCCGGTGTCGCTGGTCTACCGCAACGGTTTCAGGAAGGACGGCACGGGCGCGCTGTATCAGTACGCCTACGGCAGCTATGGCATGTCGATGGACCCGGGCTTCAACCAGACCGTGGTCAGCCTGCTCGATCGCGGCGTGGTGTATGCCATCGCGCACATCCGCGGCGGCGAGGAAATGGGCCGCGCCTGGTACGAGGACGGCAAGCTGTTGAAGAAGCAGAACACCTTCAACGACTTCGTCGATGTCACCCGCGAACTGGTCCGGCAGGGCTATGCCGCCAAGGACCGGGTGGCCGCGTCCGGTGGCAGCGCCGGCGGCCTTCTGATGGGTGCGGTGGCCAACCAGGCCCCGCAGGATTACCGGGTGATGGTGGCACAGGTGCCATTCGTGGACGTGGTGACCACCATGCTGGATGCCAGCATCCCGCTCACCACCAACGAATACGACGAGTGGGGCAACCCGGAAAACCGCGAGTACTACGACTACATGCTGGGTTACTCCCCGTATGACAACGTGCAGCGCCAGGCCTACCCGTCGCTGTTCGTCGGCACCGGGTTGTGGGATTCGCAGGTGCAGTACTGGGAGCCGGCCAAGTGGGTGGCGCGCCTGCGCGACGACAACACCGGCACCGCGCCGATCGTGTTCCGCACGAACATGGAAGCCGGCCACGGCGGCAAGTCCGGCCGCTTCCAGCGTTACCTGGAGCTGGCCGAGTCGTATGCGTTCGTGCTCGACCAGCTGGGCGTCGATACGGCGCCGTAACGCTGCGTGCCGGCGCCGACCATCGCGGTCGGCGCCGGGCCTCGCTATCCTCAGGGCATGACCCTGCCCGAACGCCCCGAGCACCCCGATGCCGCGCCTGCGCGGCCACCGGTGCGCTTCCGCTGGGCCTGGTGGTTGCTTGCCTATGCCAGCCTGGGCACCGGCATCGTCGGCATCTTCGTGCCCGGCCTGCCGACCACGGTGTTCATCCTGATTTCGGCCTGGGCCGCCTCACGCGGTTCCGAGCGCCTGCACACCTGGCTGCTGCAGCACCCACGGTTCGGCCCGGCCATCGGCAACTGGCAGGCGCATGGCGCGGTCAGCCGCAAGGGCAAATGGATGGCCACCCTGACCATGGCGGTGTGCGCCGGCATCATGCTGTGGTGCGTGCCGATCGCCTGGGTGAAGTGGCTGTCGATCGGCTGCATGACGGTGGTGGCGGCGTGGCTGTGGACCCGGCCGTTGCCGCCCTAGCGCTGCCTGGGCCGGCCAACGGCCGGCGCTACCCGCGGCGGCAGTCACCGGTCCGGGCGCACCGGTCCCATCTGGGCGTTCATTGAATCGGCACACCTGTCCTTTCGCTCGCCGCTATACTCGGGCCATGAGCATCCCCCATCGCAATCGCATCCTGATTCCGTTGGCAGCGCTGGCGCTGCTGTTTCTTTCGGCCTGTGGCAACAAGGGCCCGCTGGTCATGCCGCAGAAGCCGGTGCCGGTCGAAGAGCAGGCCGTCGAGCCGGCCGCCGATGCCGAGGCGGTACCGGAAGACACCAACGCCACCGACGATCCGCCGGTCGTGCCCGATCCGGTCGACCCGCAGCTCAACTCCGACGACGGGAATGAGTAAGGCCGCCTCCACCGCGCTGCGCTTCAGCAAGATGCACGGCGCGGGTAACGACTTCGTCGTGCTCGACCTGCGCGACGGTACCCCGGCACCCACCCCGGCATTGGCGGCCCAGCTGGCCAACCGCCACACCGGCGTGGGTTGCGACCAGATCCTGACCATCGAACCGCCGCGCGCGGAAGGCTCGGTTGCGGCCTACCGCATCTGGAATTCGGACGGCTCGCAGTCCGAACAGTGCGGCAACGGCGCGCGCTGCGTCGCGGCCTGGCTGGTGCGCGATGGTGCGGCGCAGGGCGAACGTTTCAACATCGACAGCCCGCTGGCCACCCACGCCATTGAACGTATCGGCGCCGATCATTACGCGGTGGCCATGGGCGTGCCGCGCTTCGAACCGGACCAGGTGCCGTTGCTGGGCTTTGCCCGTGCGCGCGAGGAATACCTGCTGCCGCTGCAGGGCGATACCGTGCGCTTTGGCGCGGTCTCCATGGGCAACCCGCATGCCGTGATCGAAGTCGGCCTGGTCGACGCCGCCCCGGTCGAACGGCTGGGCCCCCTGCTGCAGCAGCACGCGACCTTTCCGCAGTCGGTCAATGTCGGCTTCGTGCAGGTGATCGATCCACAGCATGCGCGCCTGCGCGTGTTCGAACGCGGCGTCGGCGAAACGCTGGCCTGCGGCAGTGGCGCCTGCGCCGCCGCCGTGGTGATGATGCAGCGCGGCCGCCTGCAGCGCGACGCCACGGTGTCGCTGCCGGGGGGCGACCTGCGCCTGCGTTGGCCGGCCGACGACGCCCAGGTGGTGATGTCCGGCCCGGCTGCATTCGTCTTCGAAGGGGAGTGGAACGCATGAGCGACACCATCGAGAAGATCGGCGCACATGAAGTCGCCGCGTGGCTGCGCCGGCACCCGGCGTTCCTGAAGCAGTTCCCGGACCTGGCCTTGACCCTGGTGGTGCCGCGCGACGATGGCCCCACCGCGTCGCTGGCAAGCTACCAGCTGGAAGTGCTGCGCGACAAGAACCGCGAGCTGTCGCGCCGGCTGGCCGACCTGGCGGCCAACGCGCAGGTCAACGAACGCCTGGCCGTGCGCACCCACCAGCTCACGCTGGCACTGATGAAGCAGGACAGCGCCGCCGATACCCTGCGCGCGATGGCCGCCTCGCTGGAGGAAGACTTCGCCGGTGACCTGGTACGGCTGGTGGTGTTGCACCCGGTGCAGGGCCTGGAGCAGGCGCCGTGGCTGCAGGTGATCGAAGAAGGCAGCCCGCTGCTGGCCTCGTTCCGCGATTGCCTGAAGGATGGCGAGCCGATCTGCGGCCGCCTGCAGCCGGAGAAGAACACGGTGCTGTACGGCGGGCGCGTGGATGAAGTGCAGTCCAGCGCATTGCTGCCGTTGCCGGGCGTGGGCCTGATCGCGGTGGGCAGCCATGATGGCAACCGCTTCTACCCGGGCATGGGCACGCTGTTCCTGCGCATGATGGGCGAGGCGCTGGCCGTGGCCCTCAAGCGCTTCGACCCGGCCTGAGACCGCGCCGGCGGCATCCCGCATGAACGCCGTCCAGGATTTCCTCGGGTACCTGCAGGTGGAGCGCCGCGCATCGGCGCACACGCTGGATGCCTACCGACGTGACCTGGCCGCGCTCGATGCCTGGGCGATCCAGCAGGAAGGCAGCGCGGAAGGGCTTGATGGCGCGCAGCTGCGCCAGTTCATCGCGGCCGAACACCGCCGCGGGCTGGCGCCAAAATCACTGCAGCGCCGGCTGTCGGCCTGCCGCAGTTTCTACGCGTGGCTGCTCAAGCACCACCGCATCGCAGTCAGTCCCGCCGCCGGCCTGAAGGCCCCGAAGGCACCGCGCAAATTGCCGCAGGTGCTCGATGCCGACGAAGCGGTGCGCCTGGTGGAACTGCCCACCGATGCACCGCTCGGCTTGCGCGACCGCGCGCTGCTCGAACTGTTCTATTCCTCCGGCCTGCGTTTGAGCGAACTGTGCGCGCTGATCTGGCGCGACCTGGATTTCGCCACCGGTCTGGTCAACGTGCTCGGCAAGGGCAATCGCCAGCGTCGCGTGCCGTTTGGTTCGCACGCGCGCGAGGCGCTGCTGGGATGGCGTGCGGAGAGCGGCGGCGGCGATGCGCAGCCGGTGTTCCCCGGGCGCAAGGGCGGTCCGATCACCCAGCGCGCCGTGCAGATCCGCATCCGCCAGCTGGCCCAGCGCCAGGGCCTGTTCAAGCACGTGCACCCGCACATGCTGCGGCACAGTTTCGCCAGCCATATCCTCGAATCCTCCGGTGACCTGCGCGGCGTGCAGGAGCTGCTGGGTCATGCCGATATCGCCACCACGCAGATCTACACCCACCTGGATTTCCAGCACCTGGCCAAGGTCTACGACGCCGCGCACCCACGGGCAAAGCGGCGCACGGGCGACAACGAAAGCTGAACCGGACCACTGCGTCACCCGGGCGCAGGGCTGGGCGGCTTGAAGGATCGGCCGGTGGCCCCACCTCTGTTCTTGTCACCCCGGAGGCTCCATGGACCCCAGTCAGAACCCCAACGTGTTTCACGCCACCACCATCATTTCGGTGCGCCGCAACGGTCATGTCGCCGTCGCCGGCGATGGCCAGGTCACCCTCGGCCACACCGTCATGAAGGGCAACGCGCGCAAGGTGCGCCGCCTGGGCCGCGAGGGCCAGGTGCTGGCCGGATTCGCCGGTGCCGCCGCCGACGCCTTCACCCTGTTCGAGCTGTTTGAAGCCAAGCTGGAAAAGCACGGCCAGCTGCAGCGTGCCGCCGTGGAGCTGGCCAAGGACTGGCGTACCGAACGCCGCCTGGGCAAGCTCGAAGCCCTGCTCGCCGTGGCCGACAAGGACACCTCGCTGATCATCAGCGGCACCGGTGACGTTATCGAACCGGAAGACGGCATCATCGCGATCGGTTCCGGCGGTTCCTACGCCTTGTCCGCCGCGCGCGCACTGCTGGCGCACACCGAACTGGACGCGCGCACCATCGCCACCGAATCGATCAACATCGCCGGCGACATCTGCATCTACACCAACCGCAACGTGGTGGTCGAGGAGCTTTGACCCTGCGGGTCAGATCGGTAGTGCCGACTGTCAGTCGGCAGCATGGATCAGCAGTAGTGCCGACTGTTAGTCGGCAGCATGGATCAGCAGTAGTGCCGACTGTTAGTCGGCAGCATGGATCAGCAGCCGACTAACAGTCGGCTCTACCGGTCGGCTCTACCTCACCGTTACGTCAGTGTCGCAGGTCCGGACAGCCCTGCCATTTTCCCCAGAATTTTTTGTGAGCGCACCCATGCCGCATAACAACGAATCATCCTCCGCCACCATGACCCCGCGCGAAATCGTGCAGGAGCTGGACCGCCACATCGTCGGCCAGCACGACGCCAAGCGCGCCGTGGCCATCGCCCTGCGCAACCGCTGGCGGCGCATGCAGCTGCCAACCGAGCTGCGCGATGAAGTGATGCCCAAGAACATCCTGATGATCGGCCCGACCGGCGTCGGCAAGACCGAAATCGCACGCCGCCTGGCCACCTTGGCCAAGGCCCCGTTCGTCAAGGTGGAAGCCACCCGCTTCACCGAAGTCGGCTACGTCGGCAAGGACGTCGAACAGATCATCCGCGACCTGGCCGATACCGCCGTCAAGCTGTACCGCGAAATGGCCAAGGTGCGCGTGCGCAACCAGGCCGAAGAGCGTGCCGAAGACCGCATCCTTGACGCACTGCTGCCGCGTCGTGCCGGCGGCATCGGCTTTGATCCGGAAGCCGCCCGCAACGAACCCTCCGCCCAGGACAACGAAACCCGCATCAAGTTCCGCCGCATGCTGCGCAACGGCGAGCTGGACGAGCGCGAGATCGAACTGGAAGTGGCCGCCAACATCGGCGTGGACATCATGACCCCGCCGGGCATGGAGGAAATGGGCCAGCAGCTGCGCCAGATGTTCTCCAGCCTGGGCGGCGGCAAGGCGCAGAAGCGCACCGTCACCATCAAGGCCGCGCGCCCGCTGCTGGTGGAAGAGGAAGCCGGCAAGCTGGTCAACGAAGACGACATCCGCAGCGCCGCGATCGACGCCTGCGAACAGCACGGCATCGTCTTCATCGACGAGATCGACAAGGTCGCCAAGCGCGGCGACAACGTCGGCGGCGGCGATGTCTCCCGCGAAGGCGTGCAGCGCGACCTGCTGCCGCTGGTGGAAGGCTCCAACGTGTCCACCAAGTACGGCACGGTCAAAACCGACCACATCCTGTTCATCGCCTCCGGCGCGTTCCACCTGGCCAAGCCGAGCGACCTGATTCCCGAACTGCAGGGCCGCTTCCCGATCCGCGTGGAACTGGGTGCCCTGAGCAAGCAGGATTTCGTCCGCATCCTGACTGAGCCCAAGGCCGCGCTGACCAAGCAGTACGAAGCGCTGCTGGCCACCGAAGGCGTGACCGTGAACTTCACCGAAGACGCCGTGGATCGGCTGGCCGAAATCGCGTTCCAGGTCAACGAGCGCCAGGAAAACATCGGCGCCCGCCGCCTGCACACCGTGCTGGAACGCCTGCTGGATTCGCTGAGCTATGAAGCCCCGGACCGCGACGGCGAAACCCTGGCCATCGATGCCGCCTACGTCGACAAGCACCTGGGCGAGCTGGTCAAGGATCCGGACCTGAGCCGGTACATCCTGTAAGCGGCGGGTCAACGAGGCAGAGCCGGGCTTTGCCCGGCTGCTCTTCGCTCGAACGTCATGGCGCCTGATGGGCGGCTTCGGAACCTCTAAACGCCGGAATGTTGGCCGTGATCGTCGCGCAAACGCCTTCGGACGGTTGGGCCGCGCTACGCGCGGTGTCCGGCCAACGGCCGGGGCTACGAGTTGTTACGTAACGTCCGGAGATCTGGATATGCCAGCCGACGCCGATGGTTGATTGATCCCGATCCCAATGGCCCCGTAGAAATTCGTAGCCCCGGCCGTTGGCCGGACACCGCGCGCAGCGCGGCCCGAATGTCCGGAGCCGGTGACGTGACCGGTCGGATTCATGCGTCCGGGTGTAAACCCAGACCGAAACCACCCAGCAGTCACCCTTGTCGCCGGCACAGGGGCGACATCGGACCAATCACGCCTCGTCGTCGGTCGGCAGGGCTTCGGGTGGGGCGCCCGGTACGAATACGCCGGGATTTACGAAGGCGCCGAAAACGGCGTCCAGGGTCTGGGTGCCGTCGCGCTGCAGCTCGAACAGTTCCGGTTCCAGCATCGCGCTGTACAGCACGCCGGTCAGGCTGGTGCTGATGATGCGGGCTACCGTGTCCACGTCCACGCCCTCGCGCAGTTGCCCCAGCTCGCGCGCGCGCTCGAATGCCGCGCTGAAAATCGCCAGCTCCTCACGTGACGCCTCCAGCTGCAGCTGCTGCATGGCTTGGCTTTCCACCGAAAGATCGTTGCGCAGCATGATCTCCATCATGTTGCGCAGCCGCTCGTCCGTGGCCAGTTCCCGGAAGGAGACCAGCAGCGCCGAGCGCAGGTCCAGTACCGGCGTGTTGCGCCGTGACGAGGTCGTCCGCCGCAGCCGCTCGATGAACGGCACCCGCTCGCGGTCGATCATCGCCGTCAGCACTTCGGTCTTGTTCTTGAAATGCCAATACACCGCGCCGCGGGTATAGCCCGCGCGCTCGCCGATCATCGCCAGGCTGGTGTTGGCGACCCCGAATTCGTGGAAGCAGCTCTGGGCCGCATCCAGGATGCCTTCCCGGGTGGCCTGCGCCGCTTCTTTGGTTTTTCTGGCCATGGCGCTGTGTGCACGTGCTGGATGAAACCGGCCTGAATTGTACCCGTTTACAAACAAACATGCATGTATGTATATTTACGCCCCACGGCTATCCGGTGAGGCGTGCGCGTACCCGCGCGGGCCCGGCCACCCCCATTCCCGTTCCTGCTGCGAGCCTCCCCATGTCCCGTACCCCGTACCGTCTTCTCGCGCTGTCCCTCGCGATCGCCCTGACCGTGTCCGCCTGCGGCGGGGGAGGTGAAGAGGGTCCGCAGGGCGGGCCGGGGCAGGTCACCGTGGCCACCCTGAAGGCCGAACAGGTCGGCCTCACCCGCGAGCTGCCCGGCCGCACCAATGCCTTCCTGGTCGCCGAAGTTCGCCCGCAGGTCAGTGGCATCGTCGCCAAGCGGCTGTTCACCGAGGGCGGCCTGGTCAACGCCGGCCAGCCGCTGTACCAGGTCGATGACGCCAGCTACCGCGCCGACGCCAACAGTGCCCGCGCCCAGCTGGCCCGCGCCGAAGCCACCGCCAACGCCGCCCGCCTGAGCGCCAAGCGCATCACCGAGCTGGCCAAGGTCGATGCAGTCAGCAAGCAGGACCTGGAAAACGCCGTGGCTGCCCAGAAACAGGCCGAAGCCGATGTCGGCGCCGCCAAGGCCGCCCTGGACGCGGCCAACGTCACCTTGGGCTTTGCCCGGATCACCGCACCGATCAGTGGCCGCATCGGCAAGTCCAGCGTCACCCAGGGCGCGCTGGTCAGCGCCGGCCAGGCCGACGCGCTGGCCACGGTGCAGCAGCTCGACCCGATCTACGTCGACCTGACCCAGTCGGCCAGCGAACTGCTGCAGCTGCGCCGCGAGCTGGCCAGTGGCCGCCTGCAGGACAACCAGAGCCTGCCGGTGACCGTGCTGCTCGACGACGGCACCGAGTTCGACCACAAGGGCACCCTGGAATTCTCCGAAGTCAGCGTCGACCCCACCACCGGCAGCTACGCGCTGCGGGTCAAGGTCGCCAACCCCGACCAGGTGCTGATGCCCGGGATGTACGTGCGTGCCGTGGTCGGTAGCGGCGTGCGCGACAACGCGCTGCTGGTGCCCATGCAGGGCATCGCCCGCGACGCCAAGGGCGACACCAGCGCCATGGTGGTCGGCAAGGACAACAAGGTCGAAGTGCGTCCGGTCAAGGTCAGCCGCGCGCTGGGCAGCAAGTGGCTGGTCGAAGACGGCCTGAAGCCCGGCGACAAGGTCATCGTTGAAGGCCTGCAGAAGATCCAGCCGGGCATGCCCGTGCAGGCCACCGAGATGGGCGCCGCGCCGGCCAAGCCGGCAACGCCGGCGGCCGCGGCCGACAAGCAGTAAGCGGAGAATTCCATGGCTCGTTACTTTATTGATCGCCCCATCTTCGCGTGGGTGATTGCGATCATCATCATGCTCGCCGGTGCGCTGGCGGTGCTCAAGCTGCCGGTGTCGATGTACCCGGAAGTGGCACCGCCCGCCGTCGAGATCAGCGCGTCCTACCCGGGCGCATCGGCCAAGGTGGTCGAGGACTCGGTGACCCAGATCATCGAGCAGAACATGAAGGGCATCGATGGCCTGATCTACTTCTCCTCCAACAGCTCGGCCAACGGCCAGGCCACCATCACCCTCACCTTCGAGAGCGGCACCGATCCGGACATCGCCCAGGTCCAGGTGCAGAACAAGCTGCAGCTGGCCATGCCGCTGCTGCCGCAGGAGGTACAGCGCCAGGGCATCAACGTGGCCAAGTCCAGCAGCGGCTTCCTGCAGGTGATCGGCTTCGTCTCCAACGATGGCAGCATGGATGCCAACGACATTTCCGACTACGTCGGCTCCAATGTCGTCGATCCGCTCAGCCGCGTGCCGGGCGTGGGCAACATCCAGGTGTTCGGCGGCAAGTACGCCATGCGCATCTGGCTGGACCCCAACAAGCTGCACACCTACAAGCTGTCGGTGGACGAAGTCACCGCGGCGATCACTGCACAGAACGCCCAGGTGGCCATCGGCCAGCTCGGCGGCGCGCCGTCGGTGAAGGGCCAGCAGCTCAACGCCACCATCAACGCGCAGGACCGCCTGCAGACCCCGGAACAGTTCCGCAACATCCTGGTCCGCGGCGGTGCCGATGGCAGCGAGCTGCGCCTGGGCGATGTGGCCCGGGTCGAGCTGGGCGCCGAAAGCTATGACTTCGTGACCCGCTACAACGGCAAGCCGTCCAGCGGCATCGCGATCACCCTGGCCACCGGCGCCAACGCGCTGGATACCGCCAACGGCGTGCGCGCCGCGCTGGAGGACCTGAAGGAAAACTTCCCGGCCGGGCTGGAATCGGTAGTGCCGTATGACACCACCCCGTTCGTGCAGGTCTCGATCAAGGGGGTCATCAAGACCCTGATCGAAGCCATCGTGCTGGTGTTCGTGGTGATGTACCTGTTCCTGCAGAACTTCCGCGCCACCCTGATCCCCACCATCGCCGTACCGGTAGTGCTGCTGGGCACGTTCGGCATCCTGGCCGCGCTGGGGTTCTCGATCAACATGCTGACCATGTTCGCCATGGTGCTGGCGATCGGCCTGCTGGTGGACGATGCCATCGTGGTGGTGGAGAACGTCGAACGCATCATGTCCGAAGAAGGGCTGTCGCCGTTGGAGGCCACCCGCAAGTCGATGAGCCAGATCACCGGCGCGCTGGTCGGCATCGGCCTGGTGCTGTCGGCGGTGTTCGTCCCGATGGCCTTCATGAGCGGCTCCACCGGCGTCATCTACCGGCAGTTCTCGGCCACCATCGTGTCCGCGATGGCACTGTCGGTGCTGGTCGCCATCGTGCTCACCCCGGCGCTGTGCGCCACCATGCTCAAGCCGCTGAAGAAGGGCGAGCACCACGTGGCACACAAGGGCCTGGCCGGTCGCTTCTTCGGCGGCTTCAACCGCGGCTTCGACCGTTCCAGCGAAACCTACCAGCGCGGGGTCAAAGGCATCCTGGCGCGGCCGTGGCGCTTCATGGCCATCTTCGTGGCACTGGCCGTGGCCATGGGCGTGCTGTTCGCGCGCCTGCCCAGCTCGTTCCTGCCCAATGAAGACCAGGGCATCCTGATGGCGCTGGTGCAGACCCCGGTCGGCGCCACCCAGGAACGCACCCTCGAGGCGATGTACAAGCTGGAAGACCACTTCCTGAAGAACGAGACCGAGGCGGTGGAGTCGGTGTTCTCGGTGCAGGGCTTCAGCTTCGCCGGCATGGGCCAGAACGCGGGCATGGCCTTCATCAAGCTCAAGGACTGGAAGGAGCGTGATGCCGAGCAGGGCGTGGGCCCGATCACCGGGCGCGCGATGGGCGCGCTGGGCCAGATCAAGGACGCCTTCATCTTCGCCTTCCCGCCGCCGGCCATGCCGGAGCTGGGCATCGGATCGGGCTACACCTTCTTCCTGAAGGACAACAGCGGCCAGGGCCACGAGGCCCTGCTCAACGCGCGCAACCAGCTGCTCGGCGGCGCCGGGCAGAGCAAGCTGCTGGCCAACGTGCGCCCGAACGGCCAGGAAGACACCCCGCAGCTGCGTATCGACGTGGACGTGGAAAAGGCCAATGCACTGGGCCTGTCGACCAGCGCGATCAACAGCACCCTGGCCGCCGCGTGGGGCAGCAGCTACATCGATGACTTCATCGACCGTGGCCGGGTCAAGCGCGTGTACGTGCAGTCCGATGCGCCGTTCCGCATGAACCCGGACGACTTCAACCTGTGGTCGGTGAAGAACAACGCCGGCGAGATGGTGCCGTTCAGCGCCTTCGCCTCCAAGCGCTGGGACTATGGTTCGCCGCGCCTGGAGCGCTACAACGGCGTGTCGGCGATGGAAATCCAGGGTGAGCCCGCACCGGGCGTGGCCTCGGGCGATGCCATGGCCGAGATCGAGCGCATCGCCAAGGACCTGCCGCCGGGCTTCGAGATCGAATGGACCGCGCTGTCCTACCAGGAACGCCAGGCCGGTTCGCAGACGCCGCTGCTGTACACGCTGTCGCTGCTGATCGTGTTCCTGTGCCTTGCCGCGCTGTATGAAAGTTGGAGCGTGCCGACCTCGGTGCTGCTGGTGGCGCCGCTGGGCATCCTCGGTGCGGTGCTGGCCAATACCCTGCGTGGCATGGAACGCGACATCTACTTCCAGGTGGCGATGCTGACCACGGTGGGCCTGACCAGCAAGAACGCGATCCTGATCGTGGAGTTCGCCAAGGAAAACCTGGAGAAGGGCGCAGGCGTGCTGGAAGCCACCATGCACGCGGTACGCGACCGCCTGCGGCCGATCATCATGACCTCGCTGGCATTCGGCCTGGGCGTGCTGCCGCTGGCCATTGCCTCGGGCGCCGGTTCGGGTGCGCAGCGCGCGATCGGTACGGGCGTGCTGGGCGGCATGATCGTCGGCACCGTGCTGGGGCTGTTCTTCATTCCGCTGTTCTTTGTCGTGGTGCAGAAGCTGTTCAACCGCGGCGCCCGGAGCGGTGGGTCCCGACCGTTGGTCGGGACGAACTCCAACGAAGGTGACACCCATGAATAAGGCGCTCCTTGCCCTGGCCATGACCGCCGCCCTCTCCGGCTGCGCCATGCTCGAGCCACGCAGCACCGAGGTCGCCCCGGCGATCCCGGCGCAGTGGCCGGCCACCACCTCCACCGCTGCGGCGGTGCAGGTGGCCGACATCGGCTGGCGCGACTACTTCGTCGACGAGCGGCTGCAATCGCTCATCGCCCAGTCGCTGGAGAACAATCGCGACCTGCGCGTGGCCGTGCTCAATGTGGACAAGGCGCGTGCGCAGTACCGCATCCAGCGTGCCGACCGGGTTCCCGCGCTCGGCGTGCAGGGGCAGATGACCCGTAGCGGTGGCGATGTGCCGGTCACCGAGCAGTTCAGCGCCAACCTGGGTGTGGTCGAGTTCGAACTGGACCTGTTCGGCCGTGTGCGCAACCTGAGCCAGGCGGCGCTGCAGCAGTACTTCGCCGAGGCGGCCAACCGCCGCAACGCGCAGCTGTCGCTGGTGGCCGAAGTGGCCAATGCGTGGTTGACCCTGGGCGCCGACAGCGAGCAGCTGAAGATCGCAAAGGCCACCCTGGCCACCCATGAGGATTCGCTGCGCCTGAGCGAGGCGCGCCACCAGCTGGGCGGTGCCTCGGCGCTGGAACTGAGCCAGACCCGCACGCTGGTGGAAACCGCGCGCACCGATGTTGCCCGCTACCAGGGCCAGGTCGCGCAGGACCGCAACGCGCTGGCGCTGCTGGCCGGTGGCCCGATCGACGAGGCGTTGCTGCCCGACAGCGAAGCCACCGACGTAGCCGCCGTGCGCGCGGTGCCGGCGGGCGTGCCCGGTGAGGTGCTGCTGCGCCGCCCGGACGTGATGGCGGCCGAGCACACGCTGCTGGCGGCCAACGCCAACATCGGCGCCGCACGCGCGGCGTTCTTCCCGTCGATCAGCCTCACCGGCAGCGTTGGGTCCACCTCGTCGGAGCTGTCGGGGTTGTTCGATGCCGGCACCCGCGCGTGGAGCTTCATGCCCACGCTGAACCTGCCGATCTTCCAGGGCGGCAAGCTGCGCGCCGGGTTGGGCGTGGCCAATGCCAACCGCGATATCGCGCTGGCGCAGTACGAGAAGGCGATCCAGTCCGGGTTCCGCGAGGCCGCCGACGCACTGGCGCTCAACGACAGCCTGGACGCGCAGCTGGCGTCACAGCAGGCGCTGGTGGCGGCGGCCGAACAGGCACGGACGCTGTCGCAGGCGCGCTATGACGCTGGGCTGGACAGCTTCCTGACCCTGTTGGACGCTCGGCGGACCGCGTACACCGCACGGCAGTCGCTGGTGACCACGCAGTTGAACCGGTTGTCCAACCAGGTGGCCCTGTACAAGGTGCTGGGTGGGGGATGGTATGAACGCGGCGATGTGGCCGCGCGGTAACTACCGATTCCGTGCCTTTTCCAGGGCTTTGGTCGCATCGCGCGCCATCTGTTCGTAGGTGCGGCGGATCTCTTCCAGCCGCTCCTCGTCCAGTTCTTCAAGATCCAGCAGTTCGTTGTTGGCCGCCGCGGTCACCCGGATCAGCTCGTCGAGCTTGATCTGGATGGCGGCGGTGTCGGCGTTCTGGCTGTGCTGGATCAGGAACACCATCAGGAATGTGATGATGGTGGTGCCGGTGTTGATCACCAGCTGCCAGGTGTCGTTGAACTTGAATACGGGCCCCGAGAGGGCCCAGATCAGCACGATGCTGACCGCACCGAGGAAGGTCCACGGCGTACCCGCCGCGTAGGACGCCTTCTTGGCGACGAGGTTGAACACGCTGCGAAGTTTCATGGGAACCGGAACGCTGGAACGGGTCCCATCAATGGCAGGCGCCCCGTGTAGGCGCCGTGCAGCCCTGGCTCAGGCGCTCGCGCTCAGGCGCGGACGGGCATTCTGGTCGTGCTGGCTCATCAGGTAGACGTGTTCCCAGACGTCCTCGACGAATTTCCGCGCGTCATCCACGCTGAGTTTGGCCATGATCTGCGCCGCGTACTGGTGCTGGAAGGCTTCTTCGCGCTCTTCGTCGGAGGCCTTGGGGTGGGTGATCAGCGAATCGCAGGCGAACTTGATCCAGGGGATGTAATGCCCGAAGGACGCGGATTTCAGCTCGTCAGCGACATGCTTCTCGCGCCAGTAGTTCACCTCGGCCTCGACATTGATAACGGCGGGAATGGAGCGTGGGACGGAGGACATGGCTGCTTCGATTCGAAAGGAAGGAAGGGAAAGGCAACCTGATAGTGCGTAAAACCCGGTGCATGGCGCGTCATGGCGATGTGCAGCGCGCGTGCGCGCACTGCCATTCAACTGAAGCATTCATGACTGCGCGGCGCCACACGCAGGCGGTGTGGCGCATCTGGCATGTTTCGCTGCGCGGCCGCGCAGGAACCGGTACTTACTCGCCGATGTCTTCGTTCCACACCTCGGGATGGGCCGAGATGAAACCGCCCAGCAGGTCGATGCATTCCTGGCTCTGCATGTCGATCACCTGCACGCCGTTTTCGCGCAGCCAGTCGATACCGCCCTGGAAGGTGACCGATTCACCCACCACCACCGTGCCGATGTTGAACTGGCGCACCAGCCCGCTGCAGTACCAGCACGGGGCCAGGGTGGTGACCATGATGGTGTCCTGGTAGCGGCGCTGGCGGCCGGCCTTGCGGAACGCGTCGGTTTCACCGTGGACGGACGGGTCGCCCTCCTGGACCCGGCGGTTGTGGCCGCAGCCGAGCAGGCGGCCGTCGTTGTGGTACAGGGCAGCGCCGATGGGGATGCCGCCTTCGGCCAGGCCCTGGCGGGCTTCGGCGATGGCGGTTTCAAGCAGGGCGGCGTAGTCGGGGGTGGTGATCATGGGCGGTCCGTTCAACTGAAGGGGCCATCATAAGGTGCCGCCGGCCGGCCAGCGGTGCGATAATCGGGGCCATGAGCGAATCCCCCTACAAGACTGGCACCACCCATTTCGGCTTCCGCGATGTCGCCGCCAAGGACAAGCAGAAGCTGGTGGGCGAAGTGTTCACCTCGGTCGCGCGCAACTACGACCTGATGAACGACCTGATGAGCCTGGGCATCCACCGGGCGTGGAAGCGCTATTACGTGGCTACCGCGCAGGTGAAGCCGGGTGACAGCGTGCTCGACCTGGCTGGCGGCACCGGCGACATCGCCGCGCTGCTCAAGGAGCGCGTGGGCGACGACGGCCAGGTGGTGGTCGGCGACATCAACGCCGGCATGCTCACCGTGGGCCGCGACCGCCTGACCAACCGCGGCCTGGTGGCTGGCCTGGACTTCGTCCAGTGCAACGCCGAGGCGCTGCCGTTCCCGGATGCCAGCTTCGACCTGGTGACCATCGCCTTCGGGCTGCGCAACGTCACCGACAAGGATGCCGCCCTGCGCGAGATGTACCGCGTGCTCAAGGTGGGCGGCCAGGCGCGGGTGCTGGAGTTCTCCGAAGTCACCGCCGACTGGTTCAAGCCGATCTACGATTTCCATTCGTTCAAGATCCTGCCCAAGCTGGGCCAGCTGTTCGCCCGCGACGGCGACAGCTACCAGTATCTGGCCGAGAGCATCCGCAAGCACCCGCCGCAGGAGCAGCTCAAGACCATGATGGGCGAGGCCGGTTTCGCGCGCTGCCATTACAAGAACCTGACCGGCGGCATCGTCTCGATCCACTCCGGTTACAAGGTTTGAGACACCGGTCCGGTTCCCGCTGAGCCGAGGCGGCCAGTGGGGCGCGCCTGCTGTGCGAGGGTGACTGAATGGGGAATGGGCAGCCGGTCACATCCCGGGCGAGCGAAGTCGGGGGTAAACTGGCGGTTTCACCCTGATCGGTCCCGATTCATGCGATCCCCGTTCCTGCTGATTCCCCTGGCCGTCGCGCTTGCCGCCGGCTGCTCCAAAGAGCCCGCCGCCCCGACCGCGGCCCCCGCCGCCCAGCCGAGCGCCGACACTGCCGTGAAAGCCGTCAACCGCAGCCACGACGAAAGTTCCTACGCCGAACCGGACAAGGTCGTCATCAAGGACCTGGGCCTGGACCTGAAGCTGGATTTCGACAGCAGGCAGATCGGCGGCACCGCCACCTACACCCTGGAGTGGAAGGACAAGGCAGCCAAGCAGCTGGTGCTGGACACCCGCGAGCTGACCATCGAGAAGGTCGAAGCCGTCGCCGCCGATGGCAGCGCCGCGCCGCTGCAGTTCGCGCTGGCGCCGGCCGACAAGGTGTTCGGCAGCAAGCTGACCATCGACGCCCCGGCCCAGCCGGTCAAGGTGCGGGTGACCTACCACACCGCGCCGACCGCCTCGGGCCTGCAGTGGCTGGAGCCGTCGATGACCGAAGGCAAGCAGCTGCCCTTCATGTTCAGCCAGTCCCAGGCCATCCACGCGCGTTCGTGGGTGCCGCTGCAGGACACGCCGAGCGTGCGCTTCACCTACAGCGCGCACGTGGCTTCGCGCCCGGACGTGATGGTGCTGATGAGCGCCGACAACGACCCCAAGGCCGCGCGTGACGGTGATTACACCTTCAAGATGCCGCAGCCGATTCCGTCCTACCTGCTGGCCATCGCCGCCGGCGACCTGGTGTTCGAGCCGATCTCCGGGCGTTCCGGCGTCTGGGCCGAACCGACCATGGTCGGCAAGGCCGCCAAGGAGTTCGAAGACACCGAGAAGATGATCGGTGCGGCCGAAAAGCTCTATGGCGAATACCGCTGGGGCCGCTACGACATGCTGGTACTGCCGCCGTCGTTCCCGTTCGGCGGCATGGAAAACCCGCGCCTGACCTTCGCCACCCCGACCGTGATCGTGGGCGACAAGTCGCTGGTCTCGCTGGTGGCCCATGAGCTGGCGCACAGCTGGTCGGGCAACCTGGTGACCAACTCCAGCTGGAAGGACATCTGGCTCAACGAAGGCTTCACCACCTACGTGCAGGGCCGCATCACCGAAGCGCTGTATGGCCAGGAAATGGCCGAGATGGAGCGCGAGATCGACCAGAACGACCTGCTGGCCGAGGTCAAGGACATGAGCCCGGCCGACCAGGCCCTGGCCCTGCCGCCGCTGACCGAGCGCGACCCGGACGAGGCGCTGAGCAACGTGGCCTACGTCAAGGGCTCGTGGTTCCTGCAGTTCCTGGAGCAGCGCTTTGGGCGTGAAGTGTTCGATCCGTTCCTGCGTGGCTGGTTCGATGACCATGCGTTCCAGAGCGCCAACACCGACCAGTTCGTCGAGTACCTGAAGAAGAACCTGCTGTCCAAGAAGCCGGGCGCGGTGACCGACGCCGAGCTGAAGGCATGGCTGGACGAGCCGGGCATTCCGGCGTTCGCCACCAAGGCGCGTTCGCGCAACTTCTCCATCGTCGATACCGCGCGCATTGCATGGCAGGGCAGTGGCACGCTGCCGAGCGCGCAGATCACCAGCGAGTGGGGTACCCAGGAATGGGTGCACTTCATCGACGGCATGGGCAAGACCCTGCCCGTGGACAAGCTGGCCGCGCTGGACAAGGCGTACGCGTTCACCGGCACCGCCAATGGCGAGATCGCCATGCGCTGGTACCCGCTGGCCATCCGCAGCGGTTATCTGGAGGCCAATGAAGCGGCCGGTGCCTTCATCGAACGCGTTGGCCGGCGCAAGCTGATCCTGCCGATCTACGCCGAACTGGTGAAGACCCCGGAAGGCCTGGCGTTCGCCAAGGCGGCCTTTGAAAAGGCCAAGCCCAGCTACCACCCGATCACCACGGCATCGGTGCAGGACATGCTGGACAAGGCAAGCGCGGGCAAGTAACCGCCAGCGCTGCGTTGATCAGGAACGGCGGGGGAAACCCCGCCGTTTTTCATTGTTAAAGTACACAGGTGACGCCTCTTGGCGTCCTCGCTGACACCTGGAGCCTGTAATGAAACGACTGATCCTTGCCGCGGCCTGTGCACTGGCCCTGGCTGCCTGCAGCAACCCGGAAGAAGAGCGCAAGGCGCAGGAAGCCGCGACTGCCGCCGCCAAGGCGCAGCAGGAAGAAAAGGCCGAAGGCGTGGCCAAGCAGTACGACATGGCCGTGGTCGCGCAGGACTGGGAGCGTGCGCGCATCCATGGCGGTTCGCTGCTGGACCAGTACAAGGACACCGACGTCGCCGCTCGGATCGAACCGGGCTACGCCGAGGTCAAGGCCAAGGCCGAAACCGCGCGCGAACTGCGCCGCATGCAGGGCCTGTGGCAGTACAACCAGGTGCCGGTGGGCAGCAAGGGCAACCAGGTCTCGGCCTCGATCTACAGCAAGGAGCGGGTGGACGTGGACGGCAGCGGCCCGACGACGGTGCAGCTGATCTTCCGAGACCACCCGGAGTGGAAGCGCCACGCCTACCTGGTGCTGCAGGCCGGTGATTTCCGCTGCCCGCAGTGCACGGTGAAGGTGACGGTCGACGACGGCAAGCCGATCTCGATGGCCGCCTGGCGCCCGAAGACGGACGAGGCCATCGCCATGTTCATCACCGACCAGAAGGCGCTCTGGAAGCTGGCCCGCAAGGCCAGGTCCATCACCATCGAATTCCCGGTCAAGGCCGGCGGCACCCGCACCGCAGTATTCGAAACCGGCGGCGTAGACGCCAGCCGAATGCCGAACTGGTGGAATTAACCGAGCGGTGAGGCACCGCCTGGGCCGGCCAACGGCCGGCGCTACCGGTGTCCGGAGCCCATGGTTGATTCATCCCGATCCCAATGGGCACGTAGCAATTCGTAGGTCCGGCCGTTGGCCGGACACCGCGCGTAGCGCGGCCCGAGCATCAGGAAGCGGAAGAATCACCGCCTCCGTATTCCGTCCAACGTTGACACGAACCGGAGTCGGGCGTCAGGCGTTCATGGCCTTGGAACAAAGCGCCGCCGGCCAACAGCCGGCGCCACCGGGCGAATCAACCGCCCAGCGCGTAACCGAACTGCTGTTTGAACTGCTCGTTGAATTCTTCGAACGTGAACCGCTGGTTCTGCGTGCCGGGATGCTCCACCTTCAGCGCGCCCATCAGGTTGCCCATGCGGCCGATGGTCAGCCAGTCGTAGCCCTTCTCGATGCCGTAGATGAGGCCGGCGCGGAAGGCGTCGCCACAGCCGGTCGGATCCACCACGCGGCGCTCGTGCGCCGGCGGAATGTCGTAGGTCTTTTCCGGGGTGTGGATGACCGCGCCCTTGGGGCCGCGGGTGGTGATGTAGGCCTTGACCCGGCTCACGATCTCCTTTTCGTCCCAGCCGGTGCGCTCCTGCAGCAGGTTGGACTCGTAGTCGTTGACCACCACGTAGTCGGCCTGCTCGATGAAGGTGCGCAGCTCCGGCCCGTTGAACAGGGGCATGGCCTGGCCCGGGTCGAAGATGAACGGCACGCCGGCCTCGAAGAACTCCTGCGAGTTCTGGATCATGCCCTCGCGCCCGTCCGGGCCGACCAGGCCCAGGGTCACGCCCGGCACGTCCTTCACATGGTTCTCGTAGGACCGCATCATCGCGCCCGGGTGGAAGGCGGTGATCTGGTTGTTGTCGTGGTCGGTGGTGATGAACGCCTGCGGGGTGAACAGCTCGTCGATCACTTTGATCCGGCTCAGGTCGATGCCCAGGCCCTGGAAATACTCGCGGTACGGGCCGAAGTCCGAGCCCACCGTGCCCATCGGGATCGGCTCGCCGCCCAGCAGGTGCAGGTTGTAGGCGATGTTGCCTGCGCAGCCGCCGAACTCGCGGCGCATGCGCGGCACCAGGAACGACACGTTCAGGATGTGCACCTTGTCCGGCAGGATGTGATTCTTGAACTGGTCCGGGAACACCATGATGGTGTCGAAGGCAAGAGAACCACAGATCAAAGCGGACATCGATTAAGGCCTATGCGGAAGGGGTTTGAGGCCCGGCAGGCGGGCAACGAAACGGCGCCCTGAGGCGCCCAATGGCGCAAAGGTTAACGGGTGCGGCGCCGCAGGGCCAGAACCCCGGCTGTCCGGATTGGGCTGAATGGCCGCCAAGGCTGGCGTTGACGGACATTTCTCCTTGCTCGCGCACAGGGGGATTGCTAGGCTTGTCGACCTCGAATTCTGCCCAATTTTTCGCCATCCCGCGTTGGGCGCGACACCCCTCAGGATCAACTCCCAGATGTTCAAGAAACTGCGTGGCATGTTCTCCAATGACCTGTCCATCGACCTGGGCACGGCCAATACCCTCATCTACGTGCGCGGGCAGGGGATCGTGCTGAACGAACCGTCGGTCGTGGCCGTGCGCCAGGACCGTGCCATCGGTGGCACCCGCTCGGTGGCCGCCGTCGGCGCCGAAGCCAAGCAGATGCTGGGCCGTACCCCGGGCCACATCACCACCATCCGCCCGATGAAGGATGGCGTCATCGCCGACTTCACCTACACCGAGGCGATGCTCAAGCACTTCATCAAGAAGGTGCACAAGTCGCGCTTCCTGCGCCCGAGCCCGCGCGTGCTGGTCTGCGTGCCGGCCGGTTCGACCCAGGTCGAGCGCCGCGCCATCAAGGAATCGGCCGAGGAAGCCGGTGCCCGTGACGTGTTCCTGATCGAAGAGCCGATGGCCGCCGCGATCGGCGCCGGCATGCCGGTCACCGAAGCCCGTGGCTCGATGGTCATCGACATCGGGGGCGGCACCACCGAAGTGGCCGTGATCTCGCTGAACGGCATCGTCTATTCGGCCTCGGTGCGCATCGGCGGCGACCGCTTCGACGAGTCGATCACCAACTACGTGCGCCGCAACCACGGCATGCTGATCGGTGAGGCCACCGCAGAGCGGATCAAGGTCGAGCTGGGCTGCGCCTACCCGCAGGCCGAGGTCATCGAGATGGAAATCTCCGGCAGGAACCTCGCCGAGGGCGTGCCGAAGATGATCAAGATCAACTCCAACGAAGTGCTCGAAGCGCTGCACGAACCGCTCTCGGGCATCGTCAGTGCGGTCAAGCTGGCGCTGGAGCAGACCCCGCCGGAACTGTGCGCCGACGTCGCCGAGCGCGGCATCGTGCTGACCGGTGGTGGCGCCCTGCTGCGCGACCTGGACCGCCTGATCTCCGAGGAAACCGGCCTGCACGTGCAGGTGGCAGACGACCCGCTCACCTGCGTGGCCCGCGGTGGCGGTCGTGCGCTGGAGCTGGTGGACATGCACGGCAACGAGTTCTTTGCGCCGGAGTAAGCCGTACCGGTCCTGTGTGTTGGACGCGCCCCTGCGGCGTGATGCCCGCTGCGTGCCTGCCACGCCGGGCATCGCAGCGCCGGGGCGTTGTTGCATCCCGGTGCCGCCGCACGTGGCGGCCCCGCGCTCCCTTTCCACCTTGTCCAGTCGAAGCCAGTCGTGCCGCCCTACGCCGGTCCTCCCGTAGCCTCCCGCCAGGGTGATGCCAGCAGCCCCCTGCGGCTGCTCGCCTATTTGGCCCTGGCCATCACCCTGATCGTGCTCGATGACCAGGCCGGCTGGCTGGCGCGCGCGCGCGCCCAGGCCAACGTGCTGGTGCAGCCGGTGTGGGCGCTGGCCGGCCTGCCGGGCCGGCTTGGCACCCAGGTCAAGGACAATGCGGCCAGCCACGGCCAGCTGGTCGATGAGAACCGCGAGCTGCGCAACCAGCTGCTGATCGCCAATGCACGCCTGACCCGCCTGCAGACCGCCGCGCTGGACAACGCCCAGCTGCGCGAACTGCTCAACGTGGCCGAACGCAGCGGGCTGGACGTGCAGCTGGCCCCGATCCTGGACATCGACCTGGACCCGGTCCGGCAGCGCCTGGTGCTGGCCGCCGGCACCCGCGATGGCGTGCACATGGGGCAGGCGGTGATCGACGCCGGCGGCCTGATGGGGCAGGTGATCGCCACCACCGCCAGCAACGCCACCGTGCTGCTGCTCACCGATCCGGACCACGCGGTGCCGGTCACCGTGGCCCGCAACGGCGTGCGCCTGATCGTCTACGGCCGCGGCGACACCCTGGAACTGCGCGACATCCCGCTCAGCGCCGGGGTGGAAGTGGGCGACGAGATCGTCACCTCCGGCCTGGGCGGCCGTTTCCCGGCCGGCTTCCCGGTCGGCAGGATCACCGCCCTGCGCCCGGACGACACCCATGCCTTCCTGGTCGGCGAACTCAAGCCCGCCGCCCAGCTCGACCGCGGCCGCGACGTACTGCTGCTGAGGCCGGGCGCCGCGATCCGGATCCCGCCCAACCTCCAGCTTTCCGAAACCGCCGGCGGACCGGCAGCGCCTGCACCTGCGGCGGCAACCCCGGTAGCGCCGGCCGTTGGCCGGCCCACGGAAACCGCGCCACAACCGGCCCAACCCGCACCCCAGCCATCCCCGACGGGGCCCACCCCATGAGCCGCCTGCGCGACAAACCCTGGGTGCTCCCGGTCAGCATCGTGCTGGCGCTGCTGCTCGGCCTGCTGCCGTTGCCGGTGCTGCTGCAGCCGCTGCGCCCGTACTGGCTGGCGCTGGTGCTGGCGTACTGGGTCATCGAAGCCCCGGACCGGGTCGGGCTGGGCGTGGCCTTCGCCTGCGGCGTGATCGCCGACCTGCTGTACGGCGGCGTGCTCGGCGAACAGGCGCTGCGGCTGGTGATGCTCACCTTCATCCTGCAGCGCTTCCGTGCGCGCATCCGCTTCTTCCCGATGTCCCAGCAGGTGCTGGCCATCGGTGGCCTGCTGTTCAACGACCGCATCGTCAGCGCCGTGGTCCACATCGCCGTGGGCGAACCGACCCTGCCGTGGTCGTACTGGTGGGCGCCGCTGCTGGGCATGGGGCTGTGGCCGCTGGTGTTCGTGCTGCTTGACGCAGTGCGCTTCGGGCGTCGCGGGCGCTGACATGTACGTGCGCCGCCAGGCCAAGAATCCGCGCGCCGAAGCCGAGCAGTTCCGGCGCCGCGCCGCGCTGGGCTTCCTCGGCGTGCTGGTCTGCCTGGTCGGGCTGGGCGGGTGGTACTTCAAGCTGCAGGTGCTGGACCACGACACCTACGCCACGCGTTCGGAAGCCAACCGCATCAAGCCGCGGCCGGTGGTGCCCGGGCGCGGCATGATCTATGACCGCAACGGGCGGCTGCTGGCCGAAAACGTGCCCGCGTTCCGGCTGGACATCACCCCGGACAAGGTCAAGGACATGGACGCCACCCTGGCCGGGTTGGCGAAGATCCTGACGATCACGCCGGAAGACCTGGAAACGTTCAACAAGTCACGCAAGGCGCGTCGCAGCTTCCTGCCGGTGACGCTGAAGCTGCGGGTCACCGACGAGGAAATGGCGCGCTTTGCGGTCGACCGCTGGCGCTATCCCGGCGTGGAGCTGGAACCCTACCTGACCCGCCGCTATCCCTACGGCGATCTGTTCGCGCACATCATCGGTTACGTCGGCCGGGTCGATGACAAGGACCTGGAAACGCTGGGCGAGGGCAATGCCGCGCTGACCCATATCGGCAAGTCCGGCCTGGAACGCTATTACGAGCAGCAGCTGCGCGGCAAGGTCGGCTACGAGCAGGTTGAAACCAACGTGCAGGGCCGCGCCATCCGCACCATCGGCCGGGTCGCGGCGCAGTCGGGCAACGACCTGCGCCTGTCCATCGATGCCGACCTGCAGCGCGCCATGGTGGCGGCCTTCGGCGATTTCGACGGCGCCGGCGTGGCGATGGATCCGCGCACCGGCGAAATCCTGGCGATGGTCAGCCTGCCGTCGTACGACCCCAACCTGTTCGTCAACGGCATCTCGCATGCCGATTTCAAGGCACTCAACGACAACCCCTCGCGCCCGCAGTTCAACCGCCTGGTGCTCGGTGGCGTGGCACCGGGTTCGACCATCAAGCCGCTGATCGGCCTGGCCGGGTTGGACAGCGGGGTGCGCAAGCCCGAAGACAAGATCCTCTCCACCGGCATGTTCTACCTTCCGGGCACCTCGCGTGGCTGGGGCGATGCCAACCGTGGCGGCCACGGCTGGACCGACCTGCGCAAGTCGATCACCCAGTCGGTCAACACTTATTACTACAAGCTGGCGCTGGACCTGGGCATCGAGCGGTTCGACCACTACATGGGCTATTACGGCTTCGGCGAGCCGACCGGTATCGACCTCACCGGCGAGATCGGCGGCATCCTGCCTTCGCCGCAGAACAAGTACAAATCCCGCAAGGAACGCTGGTATCCCGGCGATACGGTCAACGTCAGCATCGGCCAGGGCGACTGGAAGGTCACCCCGCTGCAGCTGGTGCACGGCGTGGGCGGCATTGCCGACGGCCAGCTGCGCACCCCGCACCTGGTGATGCAGCAGCGCGAAAGCTTCGATTCGGACTGGGTGCCCACGCCGGCCGGCACGAGCAAGCCGGTCAGCCCGAGCCCGGGGAACCTGCAGGCCGTGCGCGAAGGCATGATGGGCACCATGCGCCCGGGCGGCAGCGGCGCGCGCGCGGCGGCCGGCGCGCCGTACACCATCGCCGGCAAGACCGGCACCGCGCAGGTGATCAGCCGCCGCGGCACCGCGGCGGTGAACCCCAAGAGCCTGCCGATGCACCTGCGCCACCGCTCGCTGTTCGTGGGCTTTGCGCCGGCCGAAAACCCGGTGATCGTGCTGGCCATTGCGGTCGAAGGCGGCGGCTACGGCGGCTCGGCGGCGGCGCCGATCGCGCGCAAGCTGTTCGATGCCTGGCTGCTGGGCAAGATGCCCGAGGGCATGGAGCCGCTGGACAGCCTGCGCGGCACCACCGCGATCGGCATCACCGCATTCGAAGGCGACAGCGCCGCGCGCGAAGCCGGTGATGCCGCTGCCGCCGTGCTGGAATCGCTGCCGGTGCTGGTCGGCCTGCCGGAACCGGTTCCCGCGCCTGCACCCCTACCTGGCGCGCCACTGGCGCCGGCGGCCCAACCCCCCGCCCCGCCGGAGCGCAGCCGATGAAAGATTTCCTGCGCTGGGCCAGCGACATGGTCGTGCGCTTCAGCAGCACCCTGGACTGGGTGCTGTGCCTGGCGCTGGGCGCGTTGATGCTGATCGGCCTTGCCGTGCTCAAGAGCGCCGGCGGCGATTCGCTGGTGTTCGCCCAGGGCGCGCGCTTCGTGGTCGGGCTGGGCGCGATGTGGGCGATTTCGCGCATGCCGATCCTGCGCATCCGCTCGGCCACCCCGCTGATCTACGCGGTGTCGATGATCCCGCTGCTGGCCGTGTTCGTGCTCGGCACCGGCAAGTACGGCCGCCAGTGGCTGGACCTGAAGCTGTTCTACCTGCAGCCGGCCGAGCTGCTCAAGGTCAGCCTGCCGATGATGGTGGCCTGGTACCTGCACCGCATGCCGCTGCCGCCGCGCTTTTCCACGGTGATGGTCAGCGCGGTGATCATCGGGGTGCCGACGGGGCTGGTGATGCTGCAGCCGGACTTCGGTACCGGCGTGCTGATCGCCGCCAGCGGTGCGTTCGTGCTGCTGCTGGCCGGCCTGCCGTGGTGGTGGGTGGGCGTGGCCGTGGGTGGCGTCGCCGCTGCCGCACCCGTCGCCTGGATCTGGCTGCTGCGGCCCTACCAGAAAGACCGCATCATGATGTTCCTGGACCCGGAGATGGATGCGCTGGGCGCCGGGTGGAACATCATCCAGTCCAAGATCGCCATTGGTTCAGGCGGTTTCGATGGCAAGGGCTGGGGCCAGGGCTCGCAGTCGCACCTGAACTTCATTCCCGAGCAGACCACCGACTTCGCCTTCTCCGTGCTCAGCGAGGAGTTCGGCTGGATCGGCGTCGCGCTGGTGCTGTTCCTGTACCTGGTGGTGATCGGGCGCTGCCTGTGGATCGCCTCGCAGTCGCGCGATTCCTATTCCCGCCTGCTGGCCGGCGCCACCGGCCTGGCGTTCTTCGTCTACGTGCTGGTCAACGGCGGCATGATTTCCGGCCTGCTGCCGGTGGTGGGCGTGCCGATGCCGCTGATCAGCTATGGCGGCACCTCGGCGGTATCGCTGCTGGCCGGGTTCGGGCTGGTCATGGCCGCACGCAGCCACAACCCGGTGCACGGCGGCTACAGCTGACCGTCAAAAGATCGGCAAGTCGAGACGGAATCTTGCGCAGATTCGTTATTGGAGCGTGACGAATATGCTGAAATCGGCGGCGTGGATGCAGAAGGTGTCAACAACCTGTCGGCAAACTGAGATGCAGCGCACAAATATGAATGCGCTTGATCAGGATCAATGGACTTGTCGTAATGGGCCTGCACAATGGCGGCCCGCAAGCAGCTGCGCATCGAGCCAAGCGACGCGCAAGGCGCTGCGGGACGTAGTTGACCCAACGGGTACAGGGGGTGCGGCGTTGCGCTGGGGAGTAGCGCGTCGCACCAGTATCGACCGGGTCGGTAGCCCGGTTGCGCCCATGGGGATGGGGGCGCAGCCGGAATACCTTTACACACGCTCTTAACGAACCCCCGAAACTTCGGGCAAATCGTTGGGATTCATGGTGTTAGGGGTTTTATTTCATCTTTGACCTGCTAACCTGCGGCGATGATTCGACGCACTTTGGCTTGCATGCTTACGCTCGGTTTGGTTGCCTGCGCGACCCAGCCGCACTCCCCGTCACCGCCGCCGCAGGCGTCAGGTGCGCCCAACAAGCCGGGAGTTGCCCACAAGGGGCCTGCCGAAGCCGCGCCGGAAGGGGCCGCAGCCACCGCGCCGCCGGTTGACCTGACCCCGGTGCCGTTCGAAGTGGCACGCGCCAACTTCGTGCGCGATACCGCCGCCCGCTACGGCATTCCCGCTGCGCAGATCGAGGCCACGCTGGCCCAGGCGCAGGTGCGCGCTCCCATCATTGCCGCCATGTCGCGTCCGGCCGAGCGGGTCAAGCCGTGGAACGAGTACCGGCCGATGTTCATCAGCCAGGCGCGGATCGACGGCGGCAGGAAGTTCCTGGCCCAGCACCGCGATGAGTTGATGCGCGTGCAGGAACGTACCGGGGTGCCGGCTGAAGTGATCGTGGCGATCATCGGCGTGGAAACCAGTTACGGCGCCAACACCGGCAGCTACCGCGTGCTCGATGCGCTGTACACGCTGGCCTTCAATTACCCGCGCAGCGGCGACCCGGCCAAGCTGGAACGCGAAGTGCGGCGCGAACTGTTCTTCCGCGATGAGCTGGCGCGCCTGTTCGCGCTGAGCCGCGACGAGAAGCTGGACATCCTGTCCATCAAGGGCAGCTATGCCGGCGCGATGGGCATGGGCCAGTTCATGCCGTCCAGCTACCTGGACTTCGCCGTGGACGGCAACGGTGATGGTCGCCGCGATCTGTTCACCAGCTACGACGACGTGTTCTCTTCCATCGCCAATTACTTCGTCAAAAAGGGCGGGTGGGTGCGCGGCGGCCCGGTTGCGGTGCCGGCCACCTTGGCGCCCGGCCGCGCGCCGTTCGACCCCACCGACTGGACCCCGACCTGGACGCTGTCCGACCTGGCCCAGCGCGGCTACCAGCCCGCGGCATCTGTCCCGGCCGGGCTGACGGCCACCCCGATCACGCTGGAGGGCAGCACCGGCAAGCAGTACTGGCTGGGCTTCCAGAACTACTACGCCATCACCCGTTACAACCTGTCCAAGATGTACGCGATGGCCGTGTACCAGTTGTCGCAGGCCATCGCCGGCCAGGAGCTGCCGCCGGCATGAACGCACGCGCGCGCTGCAGATGGGCGGTTCCCGGCCTGCTGATCCTGGCGCTGGCCGCCTGCAGCAGTGCACCTAAAAAGCCGCCCAGCGCGAGCGGCACTACCGGCAAACCGTCGGGGGCGCTGGTGCAGGGGCAGGGCAAGGGCAAGGGCAACCGCCCTGCGCATTGCCCTGAAGGCTCGCCGTACAAGGCCGCGTCGGAGGATCCCAGCACGCGCGGCGATTACCGCGCGGGCGGGCTGTACAAGCCGGGCGTCAACGACAGCACGCCGACCTACATTCCCAACGTGGCCTGCATTCCCGAACCGGACGTGGTGGACCTGCCACGCTCGGCGATCGGCAACAAATCGCCTTACGTGGTGCTGGGCAAGAGTTACCAGGTGCTGGACCGGCCCAAGGGCTATGCCGAAAAGGGCACGGCGTCCTACTACGGGGCCAAGTTCCATGGCCGGCTCACCTCCAACCGTGAGGTGTATGACATGTACGCCTTCACCGCCGCGCACAAGACCCTGCCGCTGCCGAGCTTTGCGCGGGTTACCAACCTGGACAACGGCGAATCGGTGATCGTGAGGGTCAATGACCGCGGCCCGTTCCACGACGGCCGGGTGATCGATCTCAGCTACGCCGCCGCCGTGCGCCTGGGCATCACCCAGCGCGGCACCGGCAACGTGGAAGTACGCGCGCTGACCCCGGGCGAGGACAACCTGCTGGCCGACAAACCCTCGCGCCGTGAGCGCCGCGCGGCGGAAGCGGCCGCCACCGTGGCGGCTGCAACGCCGCCGGCCACGGTGCGCCGCGCCAGCGACATGGACAAGCTGGTCGGCGCATTGCCGGCGCCTGCCCCGCGTCCGGCCGGCCCGGCCCAGCCGGCCGCGACCCAGGCGGCAACGCTGGAGACGGGCCCGGTCACGGTGAGCGCGCTGCCGGCGGTTGCGCCGGTGGCTGCCGCTGCCCGCCCGCTGCCTGCGTCCGTCCCGGCCGCCACGCCCAGCCCCTCGTTGCAGCAGCAGGTCGGCAACGTGCTGCTGCAGGTAGCCAGCTTCGCCAGCCGCGAGAACGCCACCAAGGCCCTGGGTCAGCTGTCCTCGGCCGGCATCGTCGGCGCCAGCATCAGCGACATCGTCAGCGGCGGCCGCACCCTGTGGCGCCTGCGGGTGCCGGCGGCCGACCATGCCAGCGCCTCGGAACTTGCCGGCCGCATTGTCGGTCTGGGATTCGGGTCGCCGCAGATCGTGAAAGAGTAAACGACCTACAATGACCGTCCCCTGTAATTCCCTTGGCGCCCTCCTGGAGCTTGCTGTCCGATGAAATTCCGCTTTGCCGCTGCTGCCATGGCCACGACCCTGTTCGTGGGCATGGTCTCCGCCCAGACCCCCTTGCCGACCCCGGCCCCGGCACCCGCTCCTGCCGCCGCCGCCCCCGTTACCGTGGCCACCCCGCCGGCGCCCAAGCCCAGCGTGGCCAAGGCCTGGGTGCTGATGGATTACGCCACCGGCCAGGTGCTGGCCGGCGAGAACATCCATGAACAGCTGGCCCCGGCCAGCATCACCAAGGTGATGACCTCGTACGTGGTTGCCGCCGAAGTGAAGAACGGCAAGGTCCGTACCGACGACCAGGTGATGATGAGCGAGCGTGCCTGGCGCGAAGGTGGCGCCGGCACCGACGGCAGCTACAGCGGCTTCCCGGTCAACCAGACCGCGCGCCTGGAAGACATGGAAAAGGGCATGGCGATCCAGTCGGGCAATGACGCCGCCATCGCGCTGGCCGAACATGTGGCCGGCAGCGAAGAAGCCTTCGCCTCGCTGATGAACAGCTACGCCGCCAGGATCGGCATGAAGGACTCGCACTTCGTCAACGCCCACGGCCTGAGCGCCGAAGGGCATCGCACCACCGCCTACGACCTGGCGCTGCTGGGCCGTGCGTTCGTGCGCGACTACCCGGAAACCTACGCCTACAACAAGGTGAAGGAATTCACCGTGGGCAACATCACCCAGCCCAACCGCAACCTGCTGTTGTGGCGCGACCAGAGCGTGGACGGCATCAAGACCGGACACACCTCCGAAGCGGGCTACTGCCTGATGAGCTCGGCCCAGCGTGGCGACCAGCGCCTGATCGCCGTGGTGTTGGGCGGTGCTTCGGAGAAGCAGCGCGCCGACGACAGCCTGGCGCTGCTCAACTGGGGCTTCCGCTTCTTCGAAACGCACCGTATGTACGAGCCGGGCAAGGCCGTGGCCGAACACAAGGTGTGGAAGGGCAAGGCCGATACGCTGCAGCTGGGCGTGGCCCAGCCGCTGCTGGTGAGCGTGCCGCGCGGCCGCTACAACGACCTCAAGCCGAGCATCGACGTGCCCAAGACCCTGGAAGCCCCTTTCACCGCGGGCCAGGCAGTGGGTACGCTGAAGGTGACCCTGGACGGCAAGGTGGTGGCGCAGGCTCCGCTGGTGGCGGTGGCCGCGGTGGAAGAAGCCGGCTTCTTCAAGCGCCTGTGGGACAGCTTCTGGATGTGGTGGGAATCGGAATAACGGTTCCGCCCGTATTCAATGAAAAAAAGACCGGCTCGCGCCGGTCTTTTTTTTGCGCAATGGGTCCGTAACGGTTCCTTGCTCTTGGTTGATTGATCCCGATCCGGGGACGTTACGTAACAATTCGTAGCCCCGGCCGTTGGCCGGAAACCGCGCGCAGCGCGGCCCAGGTATCCGGAGGCGGTTGCGCAACGATCGCGGTCAACGTCCCGGCGTTTACACGTTCCGAAGCCGCGCGTCGGGCGGTCATGACCGTGGAACGAAGAGCAGCCGGCCAACGGCCGGGGCTACGAATTCATACGTTCCGATCGGGATCCGGATCAATCAACCACGAGCCCGTCACCGTCACGGGCCCGTGGGGATTCCGGTCGCTCAGAGCGACCGGCTGATCGTGAAGGACCCGTAGATCGGCGACTGGTCCTGCAGGTCGAACTCGCGGGTGCTGTGGTAGCGGGCGAGGGCGAACTTCCAGCGGTTGTACATCACCGCCAGGCCGTAGCCGCCCTGGGCCACCCAGTTGCGCTTGTCCACGCTGTGGCTGTTGCGGAAGGTGTTGCCATCCAGGGTGATGTCCCGGATCACCCAGGCCGCGTCGGTGGTGGCGAACAGGTGGAACGACCAGCCGGTCGGCTTGCCGCCGCGGGTCGGCGCGGTGTTTTCGCCGGCCGGGCGCAGCGGGGTGCTGCCGAAATCGTCGGGCAGCTTCCAGCCGAAGCGGACTTCGCCGCCGGCATTGAGGTGGGTGGCGAGGTTGCCGACCGCACCGCCGTAGTGGCTGATCGCATCCCAGCCCCAGCCGGCCAGGTTGTCCTCGGCATCGCCCCAGCGGTGCATGCGCTCGTGGGTGAGCATGAACACCGGTTCGTTGTGCAGCTGGTTGTCCCAGCCCTGGAATTTCTCATCGCCCAGCGCGTCATGCACGGCGTCCTGCACTTCCTTGCCCAGCGCCCACGGCCCGACCACGCCGAGCGCGAGCTGGGTGGTCTGCAGGCGGTCGCCGCGACGGGCGTTGTAGCCGAAGCTGCCGATCAGCACGCCGGCATACGGCCGATCGTCCTCGATCACGTCGCGGCGGGTGAAGTCCTTGGGGGTGTAGATCTGCTGGGCGAAGCTGAAGATCATGTTCTGCTGCTCGAACTCGCCGGGGGCCAGGCGTTCGAGGTGGCGGTTGACCCAGCGGGCAAGCTTCGGCAGGCACGGATCATCGGTGTAATCGACCAGGTTGGGCGAGACGAAGGTGATCTGCGCCCCGTTGGTGTAGCCCTGGTCCTGGTCCGCACCGCCGAACAGATCGTTGTCGACGCGGAAGTTGACCTGCGGCGGGTGCTCGCGCATGGCGTCGGGCCCGCATTGTTCGGCTGCCTGTACCGCAGGCGCGGCTGCTGCAAGAACACCGGCAAGTGCGGCCGGTAACGCGAATCGCTTCAGAAGCATAAGATTCCCGCGGATGGTTTATTCATTTTTAAGCGGGAGCAGGGTATTCATGGCGTGATGCCGTGACCAGCACCGCGCACGCACTGGTGCGTCTTGTTCGTGAAGGCCGATCTTCACGTACCGTTCGGCGCAGCTGTGGGCACGATCATGCAGGTCTTGGGTTCAGACGCTTCCGTCCCCATAATCGCGGTCATGGAAATCAAGTCTGACAATCCCGAACACGGCTTCCAGTTCCCCGGTCAATTCGAGCTCAGCGCCATGGGCGCCGCGAACATCGGTCTGGAGCACGAACTTCCGCAGCTGCTGCATCTGGCCGGCATCCAGGTGCTCAAAGAGCGCATCACCTGGAAGACCTCGTCCAACGGCAAATACGTGTCCGTGAAGCTGGTCTTCATGGCCGAAAGCCGCGAGCAGCTGGACCTTGCCCACACCGCGCTGCGCGACCACCCGGAAGTGAAGTGGACGCTGTAACCAGCTGCGAAACCACCGCTGCACCGGGCCAGCGCCCGGCGCAGCCGGCGATCGTGCGCGACCTGGGCCGCCAGCCCTATGCGCCGGTCTGGCACGCAATGCAGCGTTTCACTGATGCACGCAACGACGACACCCCGGACGAACTGTGGGTGGTCGAGCACGATCCGGTGTTCACCTTGGGCCAGGCCGGCAAGGACGAACACGTGCTGGCCCCGGGCGATATCCCGGTGCTGCACGTGGACCGCGGCGGTCAGGTGACCTACCACGGGCCGGGCCAGATCGTGGTCTACCCGCTGCTGCAGCTGCGCCGGCTGGGGATCGGGGTGCGCGATTACGTGTGCCGGATCGAGCAGGCGATCATCGACACGCTGGACGAATGGAATATCGGGGCTGAACGGCTGGACGGCGCGCCGGGGGTCTACGTGGGCGGGGCCAAGGTAGCCGCGCTGGGCATCCGGGTCCGTCGCGGCTGCACCTTCCACGGGCTGGCCTTCAACGTGGCGATGGACCTGGAGCCATTCCACCGCATCAACCCCTGCGGCTACCAAGGGCTGCAGGTCACCTCGATGGTAGACTTGGGGGGACCGTCCGGCATGGCGGCCGTCAAGCCGGTACTGCTGGGCCATCTGGCCCGCCAGTTCGGGTTGGACCTCCAGCCTGCCACGGACCTGCCCGATCTGACTGACGCGGCCTGAGCGCCGCCGACCAAGGCCATGACTGAAACCACCGCTCGCATCATTCCCCTGCAGGTCGTGCAGGGCGACACGCCGTCCGCCGCGCCGTTGCAGGCCGGGGTCAAACAGCTGGGCGGTGACAAGATCGGCCGCTCGCCGGTGCAGTTCGCCGACGCACCGGTGCTGCGCAAGCCGTCGTGGATCCGGGTCCGGATTCCCTCGGGCAACGCGGTGCAGACGCTGAAGGCCAAGCTGCGCGAGAACCGCCTGGTGACCGTCTGCGAGGAAGCCAGCTGCCCGAACATCCATGAGTGCTTCAGCCACGGCACGGCAACGTTCATGATCCTGGGCGAGGTCTGCACGCGGCGCTGCTCGTTCTGCGACGTGGCCCACGGCCGACCGAAGCCGCCGGACGCGGGTGAACCGGCCAGCCTGGCCCAGACCGTGGCCGACATGGGCCTGAAGTACGTGGTGGTGACCAGCGTGGACCGCGATGACCTGCGCGACGGCGGTGCCCAGCACTTCGCCGACTGCATCGGGGCGATCCGCGCCAAGTCGCCGAACACCCGCATCGAAGTGCTGACCCCGGACTTCCGCGGCAAGGGCCGCATGGAGCGGGCGCTGGACATCCTGGCGACCAACCCGCCGGACGTGTTCAACCACAACATCGAAACCGTGCCGGACCTGTACCGCAACGTACGCCCGGGTGCGGATTACCAGTGGTCGCTGACCCTGCTGAAGAACTTCAAGGCGCAGCACCCGTCGATCGCGACCAAGTCCGGCATCATGCTGGGCCTGGGCGAGGACATGGACCAGGTGCGGGCAACCATGCGCGACCTGCGCGCGCACGACGTGGACATGATCACCATCGGCCAGTACCTGCAGCCGACCGCACACCATCACCCGGTGCTGCGCTACTGGACGCCCGAGGAATACAAGGAACTGGAGGTCTACGGTTACGAGCTGGGCTTCAGCCACGTGGCCTCCGGCCCGATGGTGCGCTCGTCGTACCACGCCGACGTCCAGGCAAAGGGCGCTGGCGTCGCCTGAGCCTTGGTGCTTCTCCCGTCTGATGGGAGCGCGCGCTCCGATCAGACGCGGCTGCCGGTGAATCGAGCGCCGGGCCCCCATGCCCTTTCCGGCGAATGTCCCCCGGCGTCGGCCTGCGGCCGACACCTCCTCCTTTAATTCGCCTCCAAGGGCATGGCGACCCGGCACTCGATCCACCGGCGTTGCCCCTGGCTCCTGCTTTTCCAGTGCGAACCGCAAGCCGAGCCCCGTCGCGGCCGGCAGGCTCCTGGCAAAGTAAAGGAGGAGGCCGTCGCCGCAGGGCGACCGCCGGGGGACATTTGCACAGGGGCCTGCCGGCCGCGGCGGGGCCCTCAACGCGCGCGATGGACCTGATCGAAGACCATCAAGCTGCTCCGGCCTGAATGCCTGCCGACCGCCAATTGGTCCAGGCCGCCGCGCAGTTCAGCCCGTAAACCCCATTGCCCGCGGCAATTCCGCGTCATTCACAATTTGATACAGCCCCGCGTTTAGGCTGGAAATCCGCGTTCTGACGCGGTGGATGACAAACCCCGCAACTTTCGGCACTGTCGTGTGGTCTGATCCGCACGCAGTCTCCCCGTTGGCAAGGTGCCATGAGCAAGTCGATGAAATTCAAAGCCCCCGCATTCCTGATGGCCCTGGCGCTGACCGCGCCGCTGGCGCTGGCTGCCTATGCCGATTCGCCGGCCCTGCCGTCGGCGGCCACGGCCGACCAGGTGACGACCTCCAAGCTGGTGTACGGGCTGCTGTCGGACAGCCGCTATGCGTACCGGCCGCGCGCGCTGGATGCGGCGACCTCCAAGGACGTGTTCAAGCGTTACCTGGAATCGCTCGACGGCAGCAAGCAGTTCTTCACCCAAGCGGACATCACCAGGTTCGCCCCGTTCGAATCGAATATTTCGTCGGCCATCCGCGGCGGCGAGCTCGAGCCGGCGTTCCAGGTGTTTGCGGTCTACAAGCAGCGGGTGGGCGAGCGCGTGGGTTACGCGCGCAAGCTGCTCAAGCAGGATTTCGATTTCAGCAGCGATGAGCGCTTCGAGTACGACCGCAAGGACGTGCCGTGGGCCGCCAGCAGCGCCGAACTCGATGACCTGTGGCGCAAGTCGGTGAAGAATGACTGGCTGCGCCTGAAGCTGGCCGGCAAGCAGCCGGCCGACATCCGCAAGACGCTGGACAAGCGCTATGCGCAGCTGGAGAAGTCGGTCAATGAGCTGAAGGGCGAGGACGTGTTCCAGTTCTTCCTCAACTCCTATACCAGCGCCGTTGATCCGCACACCGATTACTTCACCCCGCGCACGGCCGAGAACTTCAACCAGGCCATGTCGCTGTCTCTGGAAGGCATCGGCGCGCAGCTGCAGCGCCAAGACGACATGGTGGTGATCCGCGAGATCATCGCCGGTGGGCCGGCGTCGGTGAACGGTACGCTCAAGCCCGGTGACCGCATCGTGGGCGTGGGCCAGGGCAAGTCCGGTCCGGTCGAGGATGTGATCGGCTGGCGTATTGACGACGTGGTGGCCAAGATCCGCGGCAAGAAGGACACCCAAGTGCGGCTGGAGTTCATTCCGGCCGAGGAAGGCGTGGACGGCAAGCCGCACATGCTGGTGCTGACCCGGCAGAAGGTTCGGCTGGCCGAGCAGGCCGCCAAGGGTGAAACGCTGACCATCCCGGCCAAGGATGGGGCGCCGGCGCGCAAGGTGGGCGTGATCAAGCTGCCGACCTTCTACCAGGACTTCGAAGGCCGCCGCCGCAACGCCACCGATTACGCCTCGGCCACGCGCGATGTGGCCAAGCTGCTGGCCGGCTTCAAGAACGACAAGCTCGATGGCGTGGTGCTGGACCTGCGCAACAACGGTGGCGGTTCGCTGGATGAGGCGATCGAGCTCACCGGCCTGTTCATCGAACAGGGCCCGGTGGTGCAGGTGCGCGAATCCGGTGGCCGCGTCACGGTCAACAACGACCGCAGCCAAGCGGTGGCGTGGGACGGCCCGCTGGCCGTGCTGATCAACCGCGGTTCGGCCTCGGCCTCGGAAATTTTCGCCGGTGCCATCCAGGATTACGGCCGTGGGCTGGTCATTGGTGAAACCACCTTCGGCAAGGGCACGGTGCAGAACATCGTGGACCTGGACCGCTGGCCCAGTGGCGAAGCCCAGCGCTTCGGCCAGGTCAAGCTGACCATCGCGCAGTTCTTCCGCGTCAGCGGCAGCAGCACCCAGCACAAGGGCGTGGTGCCGGACCTGGCCTTCCCGGCCAGCGTGGATGCCAGCGAGTACGGTGAAAGCACCTACGACAACGCGCTGCCGTGGACCCGCATCGCCGCTGTGCCGCACACCCAGTACGGCAACTTCGGCCCGCTGCTGCCCAAGCTGGAAACCCTGCATGCCTCGCGCATCGCCTCCGACAAGGAGTTCCAGTGGTGGAACGAGGACGTGGAGCAGTTCCGCACCGAAGCGGCCAAGAAGTACATCTCGCTCAACGAGGCCGAGCGCCGCACCGAGCGTGAGCGCCAGGAAACCCAGCGCAAGCAGCGCCAGGCCACCCGCAAGGAACTGGGCCTGGACCTGGACCCGCTGGCCGATGACAGCAACGATGATGGCCTGACCGGCAACGAGCGCGACATCGTCAAGGATGCTGCGCGCGAGAAGGCCGCCGAGAAGCGCCCGGACCCGCTGCTGCGCGAGTCCGCCGCGATCCTGGCCGACGCGGTGAACCTGCTGGCCGAAGACCGCCCGCTGTCGGCGCAGGTGCTGCCGCAGTCGACCGCTGCAGGCCGCTGGGCCGATTGATCGGGTGAATCAAGTGAAAACGAGGGGCCGGCGGAAACGCCGGCCCCTTTGCTTTTAGACCTCACGCATACGCCGCCGGGCCTATGCTTGCGCAATCATCCTCCTGCAGGAGCGCCCATGCGGCTGTCCCATGCACTCCCGGCCGGCCTGCTGGCCCTTGGCCTGTCCGCCTGCGGCGGCAAGGCCGCCGACAGCACGCTGCTGCGCGAATCCTTCGATTCGGGCGACACCTACTCGCGTACCGTTCCCGGCACGCCGGCGCAGGCCTGCGAAGCCGCGCGGCGTACCCTGCTCAGCCAAGGCTATGCGATCGCCCGTGCCGACGCCGACGCGGTGGAAGCGAACAAGAACTTCCAGCCGACCGAGGACTCGCACGAGCAGCTGGTGCTGCGCATTTCCTGCGCCGCGCGGGGCGACGAAGCACTGGTGTTCATCAGTGCCGTGCAGGACCGCTATGCGCTGAAAAAGAGCCCGACCTCGGCCAGTGTGGGCGTGGGCGCGCTGGGCTCAGTGTCGCTGCCGTTCGGCAGCAACGACGATTCGCTGGTGAAGGTGGCCAGCAGCACCGTGCAGGACGGCGACTTCTACCGCCGCTTCTTCACCCGCCTGCAGCAGTACCTGCCGGCGGCCAAGGCCAGCACCCTGGAGCCGGCAGCCGCGCCGGTGCCGCCGGCCCCGGCGCCGCCGGTGCAGCCGGTTCCCGAGCCTGCGCAGGTGCCGGTTCCTGCATCGGTCCCGGTACCACCTGCCGCGCCGACGCCAGCGCCGTCCCCGGTTCCCGCCAGCGATACGCCAGACCACGCGCACTGAGCGGGCGCGAAGCATGCCGGGCAGGGGTCGTCATCCCTCGCGCAGGCTGCGCGCAGTAGGCGTTCTGCTGACCGCGGTGCTGGGCCTGCTTCCGGCGGCGGAAGGTCGCACGGACCCGGGCGACTGCGTGCAACGGCTCATCGAACGACTCGGCTGGCAGCTCCAGGACGCCGACATCGCCGCGCCGCGCGTGCACGGTGGCCCCGTCTGCGAACGGGCCGACCTGTCCCAGGCGCAGGCTGCCGGCGATCTGCGCGTGCAGCTGCCGCGTGCCTGGGCCGCCCCGCAGCGCGAGCGCTTCCTGCAGACGCTGCTGGACGATCCGGCGACCGTGTGCGCCTACGCCTTCGAGCTGGGCAAGGCCACCCGTCGTGCCGCCACGCGCCTGCAGGACAACCCCGGTTACCGGTTCTCGGCGCTGCAGCTGGGCTGGATCGGCTTCGGCCCCGGCGGTGCCCGTGCGCAGGGCTGGGAGGGCTTTCGCAGCTTCGGCCGCGGTTACCAGCCGCACGGTTCCAACAGCGCGGCCGTGCAGGCGTTCTATGACGGCCGGGTGCGCAGTGAATGCGGGGTGGGCCGGCAGGTGGCGCAGCTGGCCACCCAGCGCGAGCTGTATGGCGATGCCGCGTTCGATGCGGCGTTCACCCCGGGCGAACTGTCGATCGGCACCTTCCTGACCCTCCATGACACCGACAGCATTCTGCTCGGCCATCACGCTGGCGAGTTCTTTGCCGATGGCAAGGCGGTGCGGACCTCGCAGCGCGGCCGCCAGGCGTTCGTGGGCGCCCCGGGCTTCATCGAACATGTGTTCGATCCGGTGTACCTGGACGACATCAACAACCAGGCCGAGAACTTCGTGATCGTCGACGTCGGTGCAGGCGCAGCCGAGGCGTTGCGCGAGCACGGCGGCTTCGCCCACTACGACCGCACCAACCGCCGCATCTGGGAGCTGGCCAGCCGCATGCCCGGCCCCGGGCTGCGCCGCTTCGAGCGCCTGCTGTTCGAGCGCGACCCCGCCCTGCGCGCGGCACTGCCGGCCGGCCAGCAGCCGCTGCTGGCTGAACTGGACGCGCTGTTGGACGATCCGTTCTATCGGGAGTTCGTGATTTATGTGCACCCACGCGGTATACGTCCGGTGGGCTATCACATCGCACGCCTGCTCGACCGCAATCCGCGCACGCCGTTCGCGTTCGAGCTGGGCCTGCACAACCTGCATACCACGCTGTACCACCGCTGGATCCAGTCGCAGCTCCAGCAGTGCGCGGCAGCGTCAACCCATTCGTAAACCGAGCAAAGGTGAGTCATGGAAATTGCAATGATTGGACTGGGGCGCATGGGCGCCAACATGGCCGAGCGGCTGCACCGCGGCGGCCACCGCGTGATCGGCGTGGACCCGGGTGAAGCGGCCCGGGCCAGTGCCGCCGCGCGCGGCTTCGACGTGAGTGCAACGGCGGCCGAAGCGCTGGCGAAGCTGTCGGTGCCGCGCGTGGTCTGGCTGATGGTGCCCGCCGGTGAGGTGGTCGACCAGACCCTGGCGTCGCTGTCGCCGCACCTGTCCGAAGGTGATGTAGTGATCGACGGCGGCAACTCGTACTACAAGGATTCGATGCGCCGCGCCACGCAGCTGCTGGAAGAAGACGTGACCTACCTCGACTGCGGCACCAGCGGCGGGGTGTGGGGGCTGCAGGAAGGCTACAGCCTGATGATCGGTGGCGATGCGGCGGCCGTCGAGCGCGTCGGTGCGATCTTCCGCACCCTGGCCCCGGCCGAGGATCGCGGCTGGGTGCACGCGGGGCCGAGCGGGGCCGGGCACTTCTGCAAGATGGTCCACAACGGCATCGAGTACGGAATGATGCAGGCCTATGCCGAAGGCTTCGCGCTGATGCAGCGCAAGACTGAATTCAACCTCGACCTGGGCCAGGTCGCGGCGGCCTGGCAGCACGGCAGCGTGGTGCGGTCCTGGCTGCTGGACCTGAGTGCCGACGCCTTGACCCGCAACCCGCAGTTGGACGGCATCGCGCCGTTCGTGCCCGATTCCGGCGAAGGCCGCTGGACGGTGGCTGAAGCGATCGACCTGGACGTCTCCGCCCCGGTGATCACCCTGTCGCTGCTGGAGCGGCTGCGCTCACGCGAAAAGAATTCCTTCAGCGACCGCATGCTCTCCGCACTGCGCAACCAGTTCGGCGGCCACGCGATGGTCAAGGAATAACCTTACCGAAGATCCACGCGCCGGCCGCTGCCGGCGCTTTCGCGGCCTGCTTCCAGCAGCCGCATCAGTTGCAGTGCTTCTTCAGTACTGACTGGCGCTTCGGCCTCGCCGAGCATCGCATCGCGGAAAGCGGCGTAGAACCGGCGATAGTCGCCGACAGCATTGTCCACGGTCTGCCGATGCACCTTTCCTTCGGCATCCACCTGCACCAGCAGCCCATGCTGCGGATCCAGGCCCCAGCCCGGCGCGCCGGGGGCGATGCCCTGGCGCAGCTGGTCTTCCTGCACATCCAGGCCTTCCTTCAGGTAGCTGCCGGCGCTGCCGTGCACGGCAAACCGTGGCGCCGATGCGGCCACCAGTGAACCGGCGTGCACGATCGCGCGCATCGCGGGGTAATGCAGCACTGCATGGAAATAATCATCACTGCGCGCGCCGTCGCGCTGCGCGGTGATGTCGGCACTGATCGCTTCGGGCCAGCCGAACAGCTGCAGCATCTGGTCCAGCAGGTGCGGGCCCAGGTCCATCCACAATCCGCTGCCGGGGGCATCGCTCTCGCGCCAGCGATCGCGCACCTGCGGGCGGAAGCGGTCAAAGTGCGAATGGCATTCGGCAACGCGGCCCAGCGTGCCGGACGCCAGCACACTGCGCAGGCTGAGGAAGTCGGCATCGCAGCGGCGGTTCTGGAACACGCACACCACGCGCTCCGCGTCGCGCGCGGCATCCACCACCGCCACCGCTTCGGCCGTGCTCAACGCAAAGGGTTTGTCGACCAGCACATGCTTGCCTGCGCGCAATGCCGCCAGCGCGAGCGGTGCGTGCTGTTCATTTGGCGTGGCAATCACCACCGCGTCCACCGCCGGATCGGCCAGCAGAGGCGCCACATCCGCGTGGATGTGCACATCGGTGAAGCTGCGCAGCAGCCGCTCGCGCTGCGAACTGACGATGCTGTGCAGCGCCAGGCCCGGCGTGTGCTGGATCAGCGGCGCATGGAAAACGCTTCCAGCCAGCCCGTATCCGATCAATCCCACTTGTGCGATCGTCGCCATGTGCGTACCTGCCGTGTTGCCTTGGATAAGAATAGTTGCAAATGATGCAGTGCGGAAACCTGAACTGTTGGGACTGAACCTGACCGGTTCACGGCAACGTGATCTTGCAGCGACGTGCTGTCCACGCATCGCGGCCGACACTGGGCCTACTAACCAGGGAGACACCGCACATGACCAACACTACCCGTAATCTGCTTGCTGCTTCGCTCGCTTTCGGCATGCTGCTGGGCACCTCGGCGGCAATGGCCAAGGATCCGCCGAAGACCACCGACAAGGCGGCGATGACCCACGCAGACATGCATGATTCTGACGAGCCGGTCACCGACACCTGGATCACCACCAAGGTCAAGAGTGACCTGCTGGCGAGCAGCAAGGTTCCCGGCACGGAAGTAAAGGTCGAAACCGTGAACGGCGTGGTATCGCTGTCGGGCACCGTGGCGACCAAGGCCGAGCATGACAATGCCATTGCCAAGGCCAAGATGATCAAGGGCGTCAAGAGTGTGGACGCCAGTGCACTGAAGGTCTCCGCGGCCGCTGCCAAGCGCTGATCCGCGACAGCACCTGCACAGACACCGGGGCGCGCCGTCAGGCGCGCCCTTTTTCGTGGACGGCGCCGCTGTCCGGTCCCGTCCCGTATTCACGTTGGTGTGGAGTATATTCAGGACTTCGCCCCTGCGGGCGTCGTTCCGACACCGGAGTGGCGCAGGCGGGGAGGGGAGCATGCAAGCCAACGAGGGTCTATGGCACTGGTTTTCAGTGATGAACGCTGGGACCGCTGGCGGTTGCCGGCCCTCGGCCTGGCGGCTGTGGCCATCATCGTGGTCCCATGGCTGACCCTGCGCAGACTTTCCGCAGACAATCTCGACGCGATGCGCTGGGTCACCCATACCCAGGACGTCGGGGTTGCCGTGTACCAGCTGCAGGCCGACGTCCGCGACGTGGAATCGGCGGCGCTGACCCTGTCCAAGGGCATCGATGCGCCCGGGTTGCGCGAGCGGCTTGGGCAGGCCCGGCACATTCCGGCGCGGCTGGCGCGGCTGACCGAGCTGACCCGCGACAATCCCGAACAGCTGGTGCGCATCGGGCGCATCCAGTCACTGCTGGACCGGCGCATGGAACTGGCCGGCGAGCTGGCCAGTTCCAGCCCCGACGACGAACAGCGCCAGCTGGTGCAGGACCTGACCACCCGGTATCCGATCCGCGGCCTGATCGAGGAACTGCAGGACCGCGAGGAGGAACTGCTGGCCCAGCGTTCAGCCGTATTCGCCCAGCAGCAGCGGCAGGGCGAGCTGGTGTCGTGGACCGCGCTGGTCGTGCAGCTGCTGCTGCTCGGGCTGGTGCTGTGGCTGTTGCATCGGCAGATGCTGCACCGGGCCACCGCCGAGCGTGCCACGCGGCGCGCGTCGGCACGTGCGGCATCGGTACTGCATACCGTACGGGAGCCGATCGTGCTGCTTGACCGCGAACTGAAGGTGCAGCTGCACAACCCGGCGTTCTCCGAGTTGTATGGGCTGCACGATGACGCCACCACCGACGGCCGCGCCCTGGAAACGCTGGGTGATGGAGCGTGGAGTGATCCGGCGGTACGCCAGCGGCTGATGGACGTGCTGCTGCGTGGCCGTGAACTGTGGGACTTCGAACACCAGCAGCGCACCGACGACGACCAGGTGCGCACCCTGCTGATCAACGCCCGCCGCATGCCGTTGCCGGACCGCGACGACGAAGTGGTGCTGATGACGATCAGCGACGTCACCGTGCAGCGTGCCGTGCAGCAGCGCGTGGAAGAACTGAACCGCCAGCTGGAGGGCAAGGTCGAGCAGGTGTCGGAGGTCAACCGTGAACTGGAGGCCTTCAGCTACTCGGTGTCGCATGACCTGCGCGCGCCACTGCGTCACGTGGCCGGCTTCTCGGACAAGCTGGCGCGCCACCTGGGCGAAAGCGCGGACGAGAAATCGCGTCATTACCTGGACGTCATCTCGGGCTCGGCGCGGCGCATGGCGACACTGATCGACGATCTGCTGGTGTACTCGCGGCTCGGCCGGGCGGCGATGCGCCTGCAGGCGGTGGACATGCAGTCGCTGGTCGCCGACACCCGCGCGCTGCTGGATGCCAACGTGAAAAGCGAAGCCGAACACGGCGGCGCGGCGCGGCGCATCGAATGGAAGATCGCACCGCTTCCGATCCTCGTCTGCGACGACAACATGATGCGGCAGCTCTGGCTGAACCTGCTGGGCAATGCGGTGAAGTACTCGGCCAACGCCCATCCTGCGCGGATTGCGGTGGAGTACGCGCGCCAGCCCGACGGCAGCCACCTGTTCAGTGTGCGCGACAACGGTGCCGGCTTCGACATGGCCTACGCCGACAAACTGTTCGGCGTGTTCCAGCGCCTGCACAAGGCCAGCGAGTACCCCGGCACCGGCATCGGCCTGGCCAGCGTTCGCCGGGTGCTGGCCCGCCACGGCGGCCGCATCTGGGCCGAAGCGGCGCTGGACCAGGGCGCCACGTTCCACTTCCTGCTGCCTTCCTCTCTCGACGCACTCAACCACAAAGGTCCCGTCCCATGACCGCTCTGCGTACCATCCTGCTGGCCGAGGACAGCCCCGCCGACGCCGAAATGGCCATTGATGCGCTGAAGGAAGCGCGCCTGGCCAACCCGATCGTGCACGTCGAAGACGGCGTGGAAGCGATGGACTACCTGCTGCGCCGCGGCGCTTTCGCACACCGCGAGGAAGGCCTGCCGGCGGTGTTGCTGCTGGATATCAAGATGCCGCGCATGGACGGGCTGGAAGTGTTGCGCCAGATCCGCAATGCCGAGGAGCTCAAGCGCCTGCCGGTGGTGATCCTGTCGTCCTCGCGCGAAGAGAGCGACCTGGCCCGCAGCTGGGACCTGGGCGTCAATGCCTATGTGGTCAAGCCGGTGGACGTGGACCAGTTTTTCGGTGCGGTGCAGACGCTCGGCAAGTTCTGGGCGCTCATCAACCAGGCCCCGGAGGTCGAATAACCCATGCCGCTCACCGGCCCCTCGCTGGGACACCTGCGCATCCTGCTGGTGGAGGATTCGCCCGAAGATGCCGAGCTGATGTGCGGGCAGATGCTCGACGCCGGGCTGGAGGCCAGCTTCGAGCGGGTCGAGACCGCTGCCGAACTGCGCGATGCGTTGCTGCGGTTCGCGCCGGACATCGTGCTGTCCGACCTGGCCATGCCCGGTTTTTCGGGCAACCAGGCGCTGGAGATCGTGCGCGGCTGGCACCCGGACGTGCCCTTCATCTTCGTGTCGGGCACGATCGGCGAAGAGAATGCCGTGGCCGCGCTGCACCAGGGCGCCAACGACTACATCATCAAGCACCAGCCGGCGCGGCTGCCGTCGGCGGTGGCGCGTGCCGTGCGCGAGGCGCGCGGCACCATCGACCGCCAGCGGGTGGAAGCCGAGCTGATGCGCGCGCAGCGCCTGGAAAGCCTGTCGCTGCTGGCCGCCGGTCTCAGCCACGACCTGCGCAACATCCTGCAGCCGCTGCTGATCATGCCCGAGCTGCTCAAGGCCCGCACCGATGATCCGCAGCTGCACCACCTGGCCGACGTGATCGCCGAATGTGGGCGGCGCGGGCATGAAATGGCCGAATCCATGCTGTCGTTCGTGCGCGGCTCGCGCACCCCGAGCGAGCGCATCCAGATCGCCCACCTGTTCGAGGCGATGGAGCTGCTGCTGCGCAGTACCTTGCCGACGCAGGTGAGCCTGCATCTGGACGTGGACGACCCGGCCCTGGCGGTGGATGCCAACTACACCGAGTTGCAGCAGGTGCTGTTGAACCTGGCGCTCAACGCGATCCAGGCCATGCCCAATGGCGGGCGCTTGTCCCTGCGCGCGGCGGCCGCCCCGGATGCGCATGGCCAGGACTGGCTGCACATCTCGGTGACCGACGAGGGCGTGGGCATGAGCGCCGAGGTGCTGGCGCACCTGTTCAACCCGTTCTTCACCACCAAGGTCAACGGCACGGGGCTGGGCCTGATCTCCTGCAAGCGCATCATCGAAGGCGCCCAGGGCAGCATCCGGGTGGAAAGCACGCCGGGCGTGGGCAGCCGGTTCGAACTGCGGCTGCCGATGCGCCAGGCGCCTGTCGATGCGGCCCCACAGGCACAGCCGGTAGCGGCGGGTGCGGGGCAGTCGATCCTGGTGGTCGATGGCGAAGCCACCCGGCTGTCGCTGCTGGGCAATGCTTTGTCCAGCCAGGGGTATCACCTGCAGCTGGCCTCCGATGGCGGTGCTGCGCTGCGCTGGATGCAGCAGGAGGCGATGCCGGCGCTGGTGATCGCCGATGCAGGGGCAAAGCTGCTTTCAGCCAGCCACCTGCTCGATGAGATGGCCACCTTGGGCTACCGCGGCCCGGCGCTGGTGCTGGAAGACGCCGAGGTTCCGGTGCCGCTGGACGCGTTCCCCGAGGGCGTGGAGGTGCACGTGCTGCGCAAACCGCTGGAAATGCAGCAGGTATTCCGCTCGGTGGCCGAGGCGCTGGCGCCCACACGGTAGGTCACGACCGTTGGTCGTGACGCTGGGGAATACCGACCAACGGTCGGTATCTACGCATCTTCCCACGGGAAACTGGGCAGGCTGGCCACGGCGTGTTCCAGCCGCCGCGACCAGTTGCCATGGATCTCCGCGTACAGCGGGCTGTCGCCGGCCAGGCGCATGCGGTGGCTGATGCGCAGGTCGCCAGCGCGCAGCAGTACCAGGTCGACCGGCAGGCCCACGGAAAGGTTGGAACGGATGGTCGAATCCAGCGACACGATTGCCGTGCGCGCGGCATCGTCCAGCCGGGTCTGCGGGCGGATGATGCGGTCCAGGATCGGCTTGCCGTACTTGGATTCGCCGATCTGCAGGAACGGCGTTTCCGGCGAGGCGGCAATCGCGTTGCCCAGCGGGTAGATCATGTACATCCCGGGGTGTTCACCGCCGACCTGGCCGCCCAGGATCAGGGTCGCCTGGGTGTTGACCCCGTCATGGCCGTGTTCGGGATTGCTGCATTTGACCTGGCTGTCCACCAGCACCCGGCCCACGTACTCGGCCACCTCGAACAGGTGCCGGTAGGCGCGCAGGTTTTCCGGCCGCTGTTCCTCCACGTCGCGGTGCAGCCGCGAGATCAGCAGCTGGGTGGTGGCCAGGTTGCCGGCGGCCATGATGACGAAGACCGCTTCGCCCGGAAACTCGAATTCGTGCAGCTTGCGGTGCACGCGTACGTCGTCCAGCGACGCGTTGGTACGGGTATCGGCGGCGAAGACAAGGCCCTCGTCCACCGCAATGCCGACGCAATAGGTCATGTCGGTGTCCTATGATGTGCACCCCGATTCTATGCGGAGCCCCTGTTGGCCCCGTGTGGATTCGCCCCACGTACGCTGAATACCATGACCACTGTGCTCCTGAGCCTGGGCAGCAACCTGCAACCGCAGCAGCATCTTCACGCTGCGGTGGCCGCGCTGCGCGGGCGTTTCGGCGATATCCGGGTGTCCCCGGCCTACCGCACCGCCGCCGTGGGCTTCGATGGCCCGGCCTTCCTCAACAACGCGGTGGCAATCGAGACCGATGAGCCATTGGAGGACCTCGACCGGTGGCTGCACGCCGTGGAAGACGCCCACGGGCGTGACCGCAGCGGGCCACGTTTCAGCGACCGTACGCTGGACATCGACGTGGTGTTCTACGGGGACCTGATCGTGGAAGGCCCGGGGCACCTAAGGATTCCGCGGCCGGAGCTGAAGCACGCGTTCGTGCTCAAGCCGCTGGCCGATATCGCGCCGGACTTCATCGACCCGGTCAGCGGCCTGGACCTGGCCACGTTGTGGCGGGCGCATCGGCAACATGACGACGCGTTCGAGATCGTCGAACTGGGGTGACAGCGTCCAATGGCGGGCATCGCCAAAGGCGCGGCTTCGGAACGTGTAAACGCCGGGGTGTTGGCCACAACCATCGGGTGACCGGCTCCGGGCGCTTGGGCCGCGCTGCGCGCGGTTACCGGCCAACGGCCGGGGCTACGAACCGTTAGGGGCCCATTGGGATCGGGATCAATCGACCAACGGCCCGCATTACGTCAACATCCGGCCGCCGTCCACCCGCAACGTGTGACCGGTCACGAACGGGGCGTCGTTGACCAGCCAGTAGACGGCCTCGGCGATCTCCTCCACCGTGCCGGTGCGGCCCAGCGGGGTGCGTGCCAGCAACGCCTGCTGGGCGAAATCGTCCTTGCCTTGCTCGGGCCACAGGATCGCGCCCGGCGCCACGGCGTTGACCCGGACTTTCGGCGCCAGTTCCAGCGCCAGCGAGCGGGTGATCATTTCCAGCGCGGCCTTGGCGGCGGCGTAGACCGGGTGGTCACGCATTGGCTGCGTGCCGTGCAGGTCGGTAAGGTTGACGATGCAGCCCTGGTGGCGGCGCAGCTGCGGCGCGGCGGCCTGCGCCAGCAGCAGCGGCGCCCGGGCGTTCACCGCGAACAGGTCGTCCCACTGGTCGGCGGTGATCTGGCCGAGCAGGGTGGGGTAGAAATTGGAAGCGTTGTTGACCAGCGCATCCAACCGCCCGAACTGGGCCACGGTCTGTTCGACCAGGTCGGGCAGGGCATCGGCGTCGCGCAGGTCGGCCTGCAGGGCCAGCACACTGCCCGGGCGCAGCATGTCCAGGTCGAAGGCCATCTGCTGCAGCTCGGCGGTGGAGGTGTGTGCGTGCAGCACCACCGACCAGCCACAGGAATGGAACTGGCGGGCGATGGCGGCGCCGATCCGGCGCGCGCTGCCGGTGATCAGCACGACGGGTGTGGTGGCGGTCATCGGGGCTCCTTCCTGCTCGGCTATGCTGTGCATTGTCACCGCAATCGCCCGCACCATGCATACCTCCCTGCCCACGCCCGACGCCGACGCCCTGGCCCACAGCGACGAACTGGCCGCTGCCCTGCGCGCGGAAATCCTCGCCAATGGCGGTGCCATGCCATTTGCCCGGTTCATGGAACTGAGCCTGTATGCGCCGGGCTGGGGCTATTACAGCGCCGGTGCCAGCAAGTTCGGTGCGGCGGGGGATTTCACCACTTCTCCGGAACTGGGCCCACTCTTCACCGCCACGGTGGCCAACGCGGTGGCCCCGGTCATGCAGCAGCTGGGGCCGCAGGCGCGCTTCCTGGAACTGGGCGGCGGCAGCGGTGCGTTCGCCGAGATCCTGCTCAAGCGCATGCTGGAACTGGATGCGCTGCCGGAGCGCTATGCGATCCTGGAACCCAGCGCGGACCTGCGCGAGCGCCAGCGCGAGCGCCTGGAGAAGGCGCTGGTGCCGCCGCTGTTCGCCCTGGTGGAATGGCTGGACGGCCCGTTCGACGACGACTGGGACGGCATGGTGTTCGCCAACGAAGTCATCGATGCGCTGCCGACCCCGCGCTTCCTGGCGCGCGACGGCATGGTCTACGAAGAAACCGTGGAACTGGATGCCGACGGGCGCTTCATGCGCGGCGCGCAACCGGCTGATGCCATGCTCACCTCGGCCGTGCGCCATCTGGAACGCTACCGTGAGAAGCCCTTCGCCGATGGCTACCGTTCCGAGCTGCTGCCGCACCTGCCGTACTGGATCCAGGCGGTCGCTGGCGGGTTGAAGCGCGGCGCGATGCTGTTCGTGGATTACGGCTATCCGCGCAACGAGTACTACCGCGACGATCGCGATGACGGCACCGTGCGCGCCTTCTACCGTCACCATGTGCACAACGACGTGTTCCTCTGGCCGGGCCTGCAGGACCTGACCGCGTCGGTGGATTTCACCGCGCTGGCCGAAGCCGGCACCCATGCCGGCTTCGAGCTGGCCGGCTACTGCACCCAGTCCAGTTTCCTGCTCGGCAACGGCCTGGATGGGTTGCTGGCATTGGCCGAGGAACGTGCCGACGAGATCGGCAAGCTGCGCCTGCGTGACCAGGTCAAGAAACTCACCCTGCCCAGCGAGATGGGCGAGCGCTTCCAGGTGATGGGCTTCCAGCGCGACGTGGACTTCGATCCGGCGTTCCTGCTTGGCGACCTGACCTGGCGGCTCTGAAATGAGTGCGACCGGAATGTTGAAGCCGCTGCGCTTCCCGCGCGTGTGGCTGGGGCTGTGGTGGTTGGCGATCGCGGTCACGATCGTGGTCTGCCTGATCCCTCCACCGCCGCTGGCATTGCCGCAGAACAGCGACAAGGTCGAGCACTTCCTTGCGTACTTCCTGCTGGCCTCGGCGGCGGTGCAGATCTACCGCACGCGCGGGGCACTGCTGTGGGCCGGCGCCGGGCTGGTGCTGCTGGGCGTGGGCATTGAATTCCTGCAGGGCGCGCTGACCACCGACCGCATGGCCGACCCGATGGATGCGCTGGCCAACAGCGTCGGCGTGGTGGTCGGCATGGCAACGGTATTCACGCCGCTGCGCGACCTGCTTTTACGCATGAAGGGCTAGCCGGGTAGGGTCGGTTCCCGAACGACCGCAGTGAACGTATCAACGCCCGGTAACGCATGACCTGCAACGAAGCAGAAGCCGTTGCCGTTGATTGCAATGCGTTACCGGTTTCGGACACGTTATCGGCGGTCGTTTGGGAACCGACCCTACCTCATTCAGGCAACACGGGTGCCGGCCATGGGCCGGCACCGCTACTTCATCAACGCGGCACCAGCTCCAGCGTTTCCAGCACCCACATCGTGGGACGGGTGTCGCCGGTGAAGCGCACGCACAGGTCCTGGCGGCCCTTCAGTGAACGCGGCAGCGCCGCTTCCAGCGTGATGAATCCATCCGCACCCGGGGTGGCCGGCAGCGGCACGCTGGCCAACGGCTTGCCATCGCACTGCGCGTTGAGGATGTCCATCTCACCATGCGCGCTGCGCGCCGGCACGAAGCGCCGCTGCGGCTCGTCGTGGGCCAGCTGGAAGTAGTACGGAATCTGCCCTGCGCGCACCCGCAGCTTCGCAATGCCGTCCACATCCGCGCCTTGCCATAGCCAGCACGGGTTGAAGATGTTGACGTTGAAGATCGCGCGCGCGCCGTCGGCCGGGCCGTCGTCTTCCAGCCGCAACAGCAGCTTGCCTTCGCCCGGGCACATCGCCAGGTGCTCGTCAGTACGGCTCAGCAACGACTGCGCGGTGACGTCGAAGCGGCTGGCCGCCTTGGCCAGCGCCTGCCCGTCGAAGAACGTGGCGGCCTGGACCCCCACCGGCAGCGGCTGGGTCAGCGGCGTGGTGTAGCGCGGCGACGCCGCGGTCACCGGGCTACCGTCCACGCTGTAGCGGATCTCGTAGTTGAGCGGGTTGCGCAGTGCCAACGTCGCGGTGCCCACCTTGCGGTCGTCGCTCACATCCGCTTCCACTTCGAACGGGGTCTGCGCATACGCGATGCCCATCGCCTGCCAGCGCTGCAGCTGCGACGGCAGGCGCGCCAGGAAGTCGGCGAAGTCGCGGCGCTCACGCGGCGACCAGCCGGTTTCGGCGACTGCGGCCAGGCGCGGGAACACGTTGTGGTGCAGGCGCGCGACACTGCGGGTGTGCTCGGTGAACATGTTGGCCTGCAGGCCCAGGATGTGCTGCTGCTTGTCGCGGGCCAGGCTGTCGGGCACCGGCTCGAACCCGTACACGCGGCCCAGCGGGGTGGTCAGCGGCCGGCCCGGCGGCTCGTTTTCCGAGTTGGTCTGCAGGTAATCCATGTACATGTCGGTGACCGGCGACATCACCACGTCGTGGCCTTCGCTGGCGGCCTTGAGGCCACCTTCGGTACCGCGCCAGGACATCACCGTGGCTTCCGGCGGCAGCCCGCCTTCGAGGATTTCATCCCAGCCTATCAGGCGGCGATCGTGCTGTTCGAGGAACTTCTCCAGCCGCTTGATCAGGTGCGCCTGCATCTCGTTTTCGGTGCCGGCACCCACTTCGCGCATGCGTTCCTGCACGCGCGCGGAGGCTTCCCACTGGTCCTTGACCGCCTCGTCGCCGCCGACATGGACGTACTTGGCGGGGAACAGCTGGATGACTTCCTCCAGCACGTTCTCCAGGAACTCGAAGGTGCTTTCTTCGGTGTTGAACAGGTTCGGGAACACGCCCCATTCGCTGAGTGGCTGCAACGGCGTATCGATCGTGCCCAGCTCGGGGTACGCGGCGATGGCGGCGGTGGCGTGGCCGGGCACGTCGATCTCCGGGATCACCTGGATATGCCGCGCGGCGGCGTAGGCGATCACTTCACGGATCTGGTCCTGGGTATAGAAGCCGCAATACGGGCGCGGCGCACCGGTGGCCGGGTCGCGCCCGCCATCGCCGGCCGGAATGCGGCAGCTGCCCACGCCGGTGAGCTTCGGGTAGCGCTTGATTTCCATGCGCCAGCCCTGGTCATCGGTGAGATGCCAATGGAACGTATTGAGCTTCTGTTCGGCCATCGCGTCGAGCACGCGCTTGATCTCGTCCAGGCTCTGGAAGTGGCGCGCCGAATCGAGCATCAGCCCGCGCCAGCTGAAACGCGGCGCATCGTCGATCTTCAGTGCCGGCACGACACCGTCGCTGCCGCCCGTGAGCAGCTGCGACAGGGTGGCCGCGCCATAGAACAGGCCTGCTTCGGTGGCGGCCTGCACGGTCACGCCGCGCGCATCGCTGCGCAGCTGGTAACCCTCGGCGCCGGTCTTCAGGGTGGCGTCGAGCACGAAGCGGATGCCGTCATTGCCGCGCGCGGTGGCCACGACCAGCGCGGGACCACCGCTGTGCTGCAGCTGGGTCGCGAACAGGCTGGCCACGCGCTGGGCGGCCGCGCCCTGCGCGCGCAGCGCGGTCGTGGAGGTGACGGTGTAGCCCGCGCCTTCGAGGCGTTGCAGCTGGGCGGGGGCGGGAATCAGTGGCAACGAGCCGGGCAGGGCGCGCGGGCCATCGGGGGCCTGGGCATCGGTGGCATGTGCCAGCGGGGCCAGCGAGAGCGCCAGGGCCAGCGGCAGCAGCGACAGCGAGGTACGACGGGTGCGGGTGTGCATCGGGTCATTCCTTTGGTGCGGTTTAAAAAAAACGGGCCCGGTTCCGGACCCGTTTTCAGTGGGCCGGAACGGCCCACCGGGTAGCGCCGGCCGTTGGCCGGCACACCAATGCCACATTAGTACTTGAAGCGGAAGTTCAGGTAGTACTGGCGACCGTTGGAGTAGAACGAGGTCGGAATGGACGCGCTCTGGTAGTACTTGTAGGTCGGGTTGTTGAGGTTCAGTCCATCCAGGGTGATGCTCATCCACTTGGTGGGTGCGTAGCTCAGCGAGGCCGACAGCGTGCCGAAATCATCCTGGTAGTACGGGTTCGCACCGGACAGGCTGATCAGGAACGAGGAACGGCGGGTGTAGCTGACGCGTGCACCGAAGGTTTCATTCTCGAAGAAGGCGCCCACGTTGTAGGTGTTCTTCGAGGTGCCCAGCAGGTTGTGGCTGCCGTCGGCCCAGGTGTGCGCCGAGCTGCCGTTGGCGTAGGTGTAGTTGGCGTTGATGCCGAAGTTCTCGCCGATCGGCTGTTCGTACGCCACTTCCACGCCGGTGACCTTGCCGTCGGCGTTGATCGGGGTGGAGACCGCGTAGGTTTCAAGCTGGTTGGTCAGTTCGCTGTACAGCTGCCGGTTGACCACGTCGAAGGCGATGTAGTCCTTCATGTCCATGTGGTATGCGCCCAGCGAAAGCAGGCCGCGCGGCATGAAGTACCACTCGAGGTTGGCATCGAGGTTGGTCGACAGGGTCGGCTTCAGGTTCGGGTTGCCGCCGCCGCCGGTGCGGTTCAGGTCCGAGCCCCAGGCAGACGCACCCAGCGCGGAGTAATCCGGCAGGGTCTGGGTCTGCGACGCGGCCACGCGCAGCACCAGGCTGTCGTCCAGGTCGAACTTGATGTTGGCGCTGGGCAGCACGCGATCGTGCTTGTTCTGGAAGGCCTGGCGCTGCCACATGCCAAACAGGCTGCTCACGTCGGCACGGGCCGCGTCGCTGACGGCCAGGTAGGTGTCGATGTCCTGCTTGATGTTCACGTAGCGCAGGCCGACGTTACCGCTCCACCAGTCGCCGGCGAAGTTGGCCTGCAGGTAGCCGGCGAAGTTCTTCTCCTTCACCTTCCATTCGGCGCCGTAGTTGTGGCGACCGGTCGGACCGTCATTGCCGTACAGCCAGGTGGAGTTGTTGAGGATCGCGGTCTTCAGCGCATCCGGGGTGTAGTACCAGATGTCGCGCGGGAAGGTGCCGCCGACGCCGCTGGCGAAATTGCTCGGGTACTGGCCGGTGGCGCTGCCTTCCAGGGCCGACCAGATGTCGCCCGGGCTGGCGCCTTCCGGCGACAGTGCTTCACGCTCGTGGTCGGCGAAGCGCAGGCCGAAGTCGAGCGAGCTCAACACGCCGCCGTCGCTGAAGTACTGGTTGAAGTCGAGCGTGGCCCACTTCTCCTCGTCCTCAGCCTTGACCAGCTGATTGCCCCAGGTGCCGAAGCTGCTGACGCCGGTCGGGCCGATGTCGCCGCCCACGCTCCAGTCAGCCGGGGAGCTGGCACCGTGCGTGGCCCAGCTGGCGCCGCCGCCGCGGCCCAGGGTGACTTCGGCGATGAACTGGCGCGGGGTCTCACCCGTGCCCTTGGTGGTGCCGGCCTGGAAGTTGGCGGTCAGGTTGTCGTTGATCGCCCAGTCGGCGTCGAAGGTGACGTAGCTGGTCTTTGCGGTTGCCTCGCGGTAGATCATGTCGTACACCGCGTAGTCGGTGCCCGGCACGCCCGCGTAGGTGGCGTTGGTGAGCACGCCGTCGGTGACGGTGTAGCCCGGGTTCGGCGCCTGGCTCTTGGCGAAGTTGCCGCCCCAGAGCATGAAGTTGCGGTTGTAGTTGTTCGCTTCCAGTTCGGAGGTGAAACCGCTCAGGGCCAGGGTGAGGCTGTCGATCGGCTTCCATTCCAGGGTCACCAGGCCACCCTTACGCTCGCGGGTCTGTTCGAACAGGGTCGAACCCAGCAGGCCGGGCACGCTGACGCCGATCAGGTCCGGGTTCGTCGCGGCCACCGGGTCGGTCGCTGCGATCTTGGTGAAGCCGCCCGGGATTTCCTGCGCTTCGCGGCGAAGTTCGCGCTTCTGGTAGAAGCCCTGCACCAGCACGCCGAAGGTGTTGTCGGCGTTCTTGTAGTTGAACAGGCCCGAGTACTGCGGATCGGTGGAGTCGGCCTGGTCGGAGCGCACGGCGCCGACCGATGCTTCCGCGCTGATCTGCTTGGAGAACTGCAGCGGGGTGCGGGTGATGATGTTGACGGTACCGGTGGTGCCGCCGTCCTGCAGCTTGGCCTGCGAGGACTTGTTCACTTCCACCGAGCTGACCAGTTCCGACGGCAGCAGCGAGTAGCTCACGCTGCGGCCGACGTTGTTGCCCTGGCTGAGCACGAACCAGTCGGCCGAGCCGACGCTGTGGCCGTCGATCAGGGTCTGGGTGAGGCTGGGGCTGGTGCCGCGCAGGCTGACGCGGTCGGCTTCGTCGAAGCCGCCTTCGTCGGCGCTGGCCGAGCTGATGTTCACGCCGGGCAGGCGCTGCAGGGTGTCGGCCACGTTGTGCGCCGGCAGCTTGCCGACGTCTTCGGCGGTGACCACTTCCAGGCGCGCATTGGCATCACGCTTGGTGTCGAGGGATTTCTCCATCGAACCGCGAATACCGGTGACGACCACGGTGTCCAGGTCGGTGGCGGTGGGCTGTGCTTCCTGCGCATGGGCGCCGAAGGCGATACAGCTGAAAATGGCTGCCGAAAGCAGGCTCTTGCGGTGGTTCATGATGTCTCTCCTCATCAATCGTTGGTGCGCCAGCGACGGCGTGCGGTTTGCGATGCGTGCGATCAAGCGTCCGTGCGGCCGAGGTACCAGCTGGCGGCGCCGATGACGCCCAGCTGCCCGTGCTCGACCACCTTCACGGGTATGCGTTCCAGCGCCTCGCGCATCGGACCCTTGTTGAGGTACCGGGACACGAAGGTGCTGTTCAACAGGTATTCGCGGATCTGCGGCAGGATGCCGCCAGCCAGGTACACGCCACCGTGGGCGCCGTACTGCAGCGCCATGTCACCGATGGTGCTGCCGAGCAGGCCGCAGAACACGTCCAGGCTCTGGCGGGCCAGTGCGTCCTGGTTGCCCACGGCCGCGGCGGTGATCGCATCGGGCGTGGCCAGCACGGCCGGCTGGCCTTCGATCGCGCACAGGGCGCGGTAGAGGTTCATCAGGCCCGGGCCGGACAGCGCATGTTCGACCGAGACGTGGGCGAGGTCGCGCTGCATCTGCCGCACGATCGCCATTTCCAGCTCGGTGCTCACCGCCAGCGTCGGCTGGCCGGCTTCGGTGGCCAGCACCACCGCGCCATGCGCGGTCGGGATCCACAGCGCCGCACCCAGCCCGGTGCCCGGGCCAACCACCAGGGTCGGACCGCGCGGGGCGGTGGCCGGGCCGGTCAGCTGCAGCACGCCGCTGGCATCGACCTGCGCGGCGGCGTAGGCCACGGCTTCGAAGTCATTGACGATGTACACCGTTTCCAGGCCGAGGTCGGCCTCGATCTGGCGCGCCGACAGCGGCCACGGCACGTTGGCGGTGATCACCGTGCCGTCTTCGCGGGCATACCCGGCGGTGGCCACCACGCAGTGCGCGGGGCGGTCGCCGTCGGCGATGAAGGCCTGCAGGATCGCGCTCAGGCCGGCGTAGTCGGCGTTGCGGAACTTGCGGTATTCGAGCAGCTGGACCGGATGGGCCGGGTCCGGGCTGGCCTGTACACGGGCCACGCGGACATGCGTGCCGCCCACGTCGGCCGCCAGGAACGGCGGCATCGAGAGGGGGGCGTTGGCCGATACGGCGTGGGCGGCTGCGGTCACACGGGCTCCCTTGGGATACGTACGGCCAGGTCTGGACCCCGGCGATTGAGCGGAGTCTGTAATCGTTCTGACAACGATGTCAACGATAACCTCACACTTTCGATGCTGCGGCGCAGCGACCTGCGTCACAAGAAAACGTTTTCAGTCCAGTCCCGTCAAGATCTCGTAAAGCCGTTGCAATCAGGGGCTGTGTGAAGGCGCAGCGGGGCGTTGCGGGGTTTCTGTGCAGATGCAGCATGCGGTTTTCCCCGATCTGCGCGGAAACCAATTGTTGACAAAGCCGGGTGGCCCATCGAATAAATGTGACAACGTTGTTCCCAGCCACTCTTCCGACGCCGCCCGCGTGCCGTCGATGCAGGAGCCCTCCAGATGTCTGCCGTGCCTGCTGCTACCGCGCGTTCGAGCGTGGCCACTTCGATCCTCATCATCGGGGTGCTGTTCTTCCTGATCGGCTTCTTCACCTGGCTCAATGGCCCGCTGATCACCTTCGTCAAACTGGCCTTTGAGCTGGACGAGGTCGGCGCCTTCCTCGTGCTGATGGTGTTCTACCTGTCCTACTTCTTCCTGGCGCTGCCGGCCTCGTGGATCCTCAAGCGCACCGGCATGAAGAAGGGCCTGAGCCTGAGCCTGCTGGTGATGGCCGCCGGTGCGGTGGTGTTCGCGCACTTCGCGCAGCAGCGCTGGTATCCCGGTGCGCTCAGCGGCCTGTTCATCATCGGCAGCGGCCTGGCCCTGCTGCAGACGGCGGTGAACCCGTACATCAGCATCCTGGGCCCGATCGAAACCGCCGCGCGCCGCATCGCGCTGATGGGCATCTGCAACAAGATCGCCGGCATGATCGCCCCGTTCCTGATCGGCACCCTGGTGCTGCACGGCATCGGCGACCTCTCCGAGCAGGTGGCCAGCGCCGACCCGGTGACCCGCAACGCGCTGCTGGATACCTTCGCGGCCAAGATCCAGATGCCGTACATGGCCATGGCCGGCCTGCTGGTGGTGCTCGCGGTGGGCGTGCTGTTCTCGCCGCTGCCGGAAATCAAGACCGCCGAAGCCAACGCCACCCCGGCGCGCGCGCCCGGCCTGGCTGAACGCAGCAGCATCTTCCAGTTCCCGCACCTGTGGCTGGGCGTGCTGTGCCTGTTCGTGTACGTGGGCGTGGAAGTGATGGCCGGTGATGCCATCGGCACCTACGGGCACGGGTTCGGCCTGCCGCTGGACCAGACCAAGCTGTTCACCTCCATCACCCTGTTCGCCATGCTGGTGGGCTACCTGGCCGGCCTGGCGCTGATTCCGCACCTGGTCTCGCAGCAGCGTTACCTGAGCATCTCGGCCAGCCTGGGCGTGCTGTTCTGCATCGGTGCGCTGTTCACCCATGGCTATGTGTCGGTCGGCTTCGTGGCCGCGCTGGGTTTTGCCAACGCCATGATGTGGCCGGCGATCTTCCCGCTGGCGATCCGGGGCCTGGGCCGCTTCACCGAAACCGGCTCGGCGCTGCTGGTGATGGCCATCGCCGGTGGCGCGATCATCCCGCAGGCGTTCGCCGTGCTGAAGCAGCATTTCGACTTCCAGTGGGTGTTCGCGGGCCTGATGGTCCCGTGCTACCTCTACATCCTGTTCTACTCCCTGCGCGGCCACCGGGTCGGGCTGCCCCGCGACGGGCAGTGATCGGCGATCATGGACGCCCAACCGGTGAGCCAGGAAAAGAGCATGCGTAGAGCGACCATCAAGGATGTCGCCGAACGGGCCAAGGTGTCGTTGAAGACCGTTTCGCGGGTCATCAACAACGAACCGTCGGTCATGCAGGCCACGCGCGCGCGCGTGCTGCGCGCCATCGCCGAACTCGATTACGAGCCCGATCCCGCCGCACGCAACCTGCGCACCGGCACCACGCTGGTGATCGGGCTGGTCTATGACAACCCCAACCCGTACCACATCATCGGTGTGCAGAACGGCGTGCTGGCCGCGTGCCGCGAGACCGGCTTCGGGCTGCAGATCCACCCCTGCGATTCCAGTTCGCCGATGCTGGCCGAAGAGCTCGCCGACTGGGTGCAGCGTTCGCGCCTGGCCGGGCTGGTGCTGACCGCGCCGATGTCCGAACGCCGCGACCTGGTCGCCGCGCTGACCGCGCGCGGCATCAAGCTGGTCCGCATCATCGCCGCCACCGCCGATCCGCAGGATGGCGCGTGCGTGTTCGTGGACGACCGCGAGGCTGCCTACGAAATCACCGAACACCTCATCCAGCTCGGCCACCAGCGCATTGGCTTCCTCTGGGGTGGCTCCTCGCACCGTTCCAGCGGCGAACGCCATGCCGGTTACGAAGCCGCGCTGCGCGACTACGGCATGACCGTGGACAAGCACCTGGTGGTGCAGGGCGACTACACCTTCGACGACGGTTTCCGTGGCGCGCGCCGGCTGCTGGCGCTGCGCGAGCCGCCCACCGCGATCTTCGGTTCCAACGATGAAATCGCCGCCGGCGTGCTCGCCGCAGCCAAGTCGGCCGGCATGAACGTGCCCTACGACCTGTCCATTGCCGGCTTCGAGGACAGCCCGTTCTCGCGCCAGTCGTGGCCGCCGCTGACCACCGCCAAGCAGGCCACCGAAGACATCGCGCGGCATGCCGCGCGCCTGCTGATCGCGCAGCTGCGCAGCGATGCGTATGACGATGCGCCGCTGCAGCTGCAGAACCAGGGCTTCGTACCGCAGCTGGTCGTGCGCGGTTCGACCGCGCCGATGCGGCCGGTCGGCGCGCGGCCCCCCACCCCTGAAACCACCTGAGTCCCGCATGTCCCTGCCAGCCCCGCACGACACCCTGATGTTCCGCGAAGCCGCCGAAGCGGCCGACGTGATCGCCGCGCAGTTCGCGCGCAACGAAGCGACGGTGCAGACGCTGGCCGCGACCCTGCGCGCGGCGCCGCCGCCGTTCGTGGTGACCTGCGCGCGCGGCAGTTCCGACCACGCCGCCACGTACGCCAAGTACCTGCTGGAAACCAGGCTGGGCCTGGTGACGGCCTCGGCCTCGCCGTCGGTGGGCTCGGTGTACGAATCCCCGCTGCAGCTGCGCGGCGCGCTGTACATCGTCATTTCGCAGTCGGGCAAGAGCCCGGACCTGCTGCGCAACGCCGAGGCCGCGCGCGCGGCCGGTGCGCGCGTGGTGGCACTGGTCAACGTGGAAGATTCGCCGCTGGCGCAGCTGGCCGAAACCGTGATTCCACTGGGCGCGGGCGCCGAACGCAGCGTGGCAGCCACCAAGAGCTACCTCGCCTCGCTGTCGGCGATCCTGCAGCTGGTGGCGTACTGGAGCCAGGATGCCGGGCTGATCGCCGCGCTGCGCACGTTGCCCGACGCACTGCGCCAGGCCTGGAACAGCGACTGGTCCGCCCTGACCGACGGCCTGGTGCCGGCGCACAACCTGTTCGTGGTCGGCCGTGGCCTGGGCCTGGGCGCGGCCCAGGAAGCGGCGCTGAAATTCAAGGAAACCTGCGGCCTGCACGCCGAAGCCTACAGCTCGGCCGAGGTCAAGCACGGGCCGATGGCACTGGTGGGCCCGGGCTTCCCGGTGCTGGCCTTCGCCCAGCCTGATGAAACCGGCGCAGGCACCCGCGCGGTCGCCGCCGAGTTCGCCGCGCGCGACGCGCAGGTCTGGCTGGCTGCTCCGGATGGCGACCTGCCGCTGCCGCAGGCACCGCACCCGGCCTGCGCGCCGCTGCTGACCGTGCAGGCGTTCTACAAGGCCATCAACGCACTGGCGCTGCGCCGCGGTCACAACCCGGACCTGCCGCCGCACCTGAACAAGGTCACGGAGACCGTCTGATGAAGACCGTCCTGCGCAATGCCCGCATCCTTACCGCTGATGGCTTCCGGGATGATCTCGCGCTGGTGATCGAAGCCGGGCGCATCACCGCGCTGGTGTCCGATGCCGCCCCGCAGCTGGGCAGTGCGGCCGAGCAGGTGGATCTGGGGGGTGGCTGGTTGCTGCCCGGGTTTATCGATGCGCAGGTCAACGGTGGCGGTGGCGTGCTGTTCAACAACACGCCCGACGTGGAGAGCCTGCGCACGCTGGCCGCCGCGCACCGCCGGTTTGGCACCACCGCGCTGCTGCCGACGCTGATCAGCGACGACGTGCAGGTGATGCGTAAGGCGATCGACGCGACCCGCCAGGCGATTGCCGATGGCGTGCCCGGGGTGATCGGCATCCACCTGGAAGGCCCGTACATCGCGCCGGCCCGCAAGGGCACCCATGATGCGAACAAGTTCCGCGTGCCCGATGCCGATGAGATCGCGATGGCGGCCTCGCTCGACAACGGCGTGACCCTGCTGACCCTGGCCCCGGAACGGGTGCCGCTGGACAGCATCCGCGCGCTGGTCGAACGCGGGGTGATCGTCGCCGCCGGGCACACCGCTGCAACATATGAGGAAGCACGCGCGGGGCTGGAGGCGGGCATCCGCGGCTTTACCCACCTGTACAACGCGATGTCGCCACTGACTGGGCGTGAGCCCGGTGCGGTCGGTGCGGCGCTGGAAGATCGCGGCAGCTGGGTGGGCATCATCGCCGACGGCGTGCACGTACACCCGGCCAGCCTGCGCGTGGCGCTGGCAACCAAGCCCCAGGGCAAGGTCATGCTGGTCACCGATGCGATGCCGCCGGTGGGTGCCGACAGCCCCAGCTACGAACTCTATGGCGAAGTGATCACCGCTGTGGACGGCGTGGTGCGCAATGCCGCCGGTTCGCTGGCCGGTTCGGCGCTGGACATGGCCACCGCCGTGCGCAATGCAGTGGACCTGCTGGGTCTGACGCTGGAGGAGGCCGCGCGGATGGCCTCGCGCTACCCGGCGCAGTTCCTCAACGTGGATGATCGCCTCGGCGAGATCGCCGAGGGCTACCAGGCCGACCTGGTGCTGCTCGACGACGCGCTGCAGGTGCGCGCGACCTGGATCGCCGGCGAGCGCGAGGACGCATGAGCACGCCTTCCTCTTCGCGCATGGGCTCGATCGATGCCCTGCGCGGGCTGACCGTGGCTGCGATGCTGCTGGTCAACAACCCCGGCGACTGGAGCCATGTGTTTGCACCGCTGCTGCATGCGGACTGGCACGGCTTTACCCCCACGGACCTGATTTTCCCGCTGTTCCTGTTCATTGCCGGGGTGTCGCTGGCCTACAGCCTCGCACCGCGCGCGGCGGATCCCACGTTGCGGCCGGCGCTGGCCCGCACGCTGCTGCAGCGTGCGCTGCGCATCCTGCTCGCCGGTGCGCTGCTGCACGTGTTGGCATGGTGGCTGTTCGAGCTGCCGGCGTACCGGCTGTGGGGCGTGCTGCAGCGCATCGCCGTGTGCGTGGCGATGGTGGGCCTGCTGGCGATCCACACCCGTGCGCGCACGCAGTGGGCCGTGCTGGCCGGCCTGCTGCTGGGCTACGCGGCGTTGCTGCTGGGCGCCGATACGCTGGCCCCGTGGTTGAACCCGGTCAGCCGGGTGGACACTGCCCTGTTTGCCCCGTTCCTCTACAAGTACGACGCGGTGACCCGGCTGGGCCACGACCCTGAGGGCCTGCTCAGCACGGCCGGCGCTCTCGCCACCACGCTGCTGGGCCTGATCGCCGGCCGCTGGCTGCGAGCCGGCAACGTGGGGGCGCTGGGCGGCTTGGGGCTGGTGCTGCTCGGCGGCGGCCTGCTGCTGGCGCCGGTGCTGCCCTTCAACAAGAACCTGTGGACGCCCAGCTACGTCCTGTGGACCGGCGGCCTGTCGATCGTCGCGCTGCTGCTGGCGCACCTGCTGGTCGACCGCTGGCACTGGCCGGCACTGGGCCGCCGATTCGGGGTCAACGCGATCGCGGCCTACCTGGGCTCGTCGGTGATGGCGCTGGTGCTGATCGCCAGCGGCGCATGGGCCGCGTACTACGCGGCGCTGGCCCGCGCGCTGCCGGGCATGCCGGCGTTGGCGTCGCTGCTGTGTGCCGTAGGGTTCGTGCTGTTCTGGTGGGTCGTCGCGTGGGCGCTGGACCGTCGCGGGGTATACCTCAAAATATGAATGCGCGGGCCGTTTCCGCGAATATCCAGAAACCGCCCAAATTTTACCTCCGCCTCACATCCGGACAGTAAAAGTACCTTCGCCGGCCTGCGTAAGGTTACGGGGGACGCATCGGCAAACCGTAATTCCCTTCTTTGGAAAAGGAACGGTCAATGCGTCCCATGAATGCGACTCCGCCATGTTCCCGTCTGGCGGCAGGCATCGCGCGCAGCCTGCGCGTGGCCTGCGGCGGCCTCCTCCTCGCCACCACCACTGCGCCGGCCTGGGCCGGGTGCGACAGCACCTCACCCACGACCGGGCAGACCGTTACCTGCACGGCAGCGGCACCCAGCCCACAGACCACGCCCATTGCCAGCGTGCCGGGCTCGAGCAATGTCACCGTCAACGTGCAGGCCGGCGCCCAGCTCGGCATCGCCAGTGGTGCCGCGATCGCGTTGAACGGCGGCAGCGGACACCGCATCGACAACAGTGGCAGCATCACCAGCGCCAGTGGCGTGGGCATCCTCACCAACGCGGCGACCACGGTGGTGAACCGCGGCGTCATCAGCGGCAGCACCGCCGGCATCATCTTCGGCGCCGGCGCCGACCGCCTGGACATGCTGGGCGGCAGCATCAGCAGCAGCGTCCTGCAGGGCGCCGGCAACGATGCGATCACCCTCAGTGGCGGCACCGTCGGCAGCATCGACCAGGGCGCCGACGCGGACAGCCTGGAGGTCTCGGGCGGTACGGTGTCCGGTACCGTGCAGCAGGGCTCGGGCATCGATACGTTCCTGATGACCGGCGGCAGCATCGGCGCGCTGCTGCAGGGCGATGGACTGGACCGTTTCCGCATGACCGACGGGCGCATCGTCGGCGCGTTCGATGATGGCGATTACGGCGAAATGACCGGCGGCCGCATCGGCCGGGTCAACATGAAGCTGGAAGACAACACCTTCCTGATGTCCGGTGGCACCATCGACGGCAACCTGGTTACCGGGTTCGGCAACGACACCATCGTGCTCTCCGATGGATACATCGGCGGCAACATCAGCGTCAGCGGCGGCAACGATTCGGTCACCATCACCGGCGGCACCGTGCGCGGCGAGATCCGCCTCAGCTTTGGCGACGACCGCTTCGACTGGCGTGGTGGCGGCGTGGTGCACGGCCTGGTCGATTTCGGGGAAGGCAACGACACCGCCACGCTGGCCGACCTCAACGTCTCCTACCTTGGCGCGCTGCCGGGCTTTGACGGCGGCCTGGGCACTGACACGCTCAACATGGACAACGTCAAGACCGATGGCGTGGCCCGCTTCACCGGCTGGGAATCGATGACGCTGGCCAATGACAGCCAGCTGACCTTCGACGGCGACCTGCGCCTGGGCGATACCGGAAGCGGTACCGGCGCGCTCGACGTGGACGCGACCAGCACGCTGTTCGGCGGGGGCGTCAACGCCAGCATTGTCGCCTTCAACGCAGCACTGCCGGTCAACGTCACCAATGCCGGCCGCATCGACCTGACCAACGGCGGTGGCGGCGCCGGCGATGCGTTCACCATCGCCGGCAATTACACCGGCAATGGCGGTGCGCTGTACCTGGACACCGTGCTGGGTGCCGACGCCGCCGCATCGGACCGGCTGGTGATCTCCAATGGCGTGGCCAGCGGGACCACGGGGGTGGGCATCCTCAACGCGGGCGGTGCCGGTGCCGAAACCGTGGCCGACGGCATCCTCGTGGTGCAGGCGATCAACGGTGCCAGCACCAGCCCGGGCGCGTTCGCGCTGTATGCACCGGTTGCCGCCGGCGCGTACGAGTATTTCCTGTTCAAGGGTGGCGTCAGCGCAGGGAGCAGCGAGAACTGGTATCTGCGTTCGACCGTAGTCAACGGTGTGGTCGCCGCGCCGGCCCCACCGCCCATCGGTCTGGGCTCGGTGACACCTGAGCCACCGCCGCCGGAGGCGTTGGGGACGCCGCCGCCTGCGCTGCCGCCGCCCCCCTCACCGGACGTTCCCGAAAACCCCGACCCGGTGGCGGCCGAGCCCGCGCCGCCGCCGGAGCCGGCCCCGCCACCGCCGGCCGCGCCGCCGCAGGACGACGTGCCGCCGCCGGTGCCGACCGAAGTGGCCGCCGTTCCCGGGCCATTGGCAGAGCCGCCCACGCCTGACGCACGCCCGTCGGAAGAGGCCATCGTGCCGTTGTACCGGCTGGAAACCGGCCTCTACTCGGTGGTGCCGCCCCTGCTGCGCGAGACCAGCCTGGCCAGCCTGGGTACCTTCCACGAGCGCCAGGGTGAGCAGCGCATCCTCGCCGGCCAGGGCGGCGTGCGGGCCGCATGGGCGCGCCTGGTCGGGCAGAGCCACGAGCAGTACTGGGAGGGCGATGCCCAGCCCGGATTCGATGGCGACATCCAGGGCGTGCAGGCGGGTCTGGACCTCTATGCGAACGCAGGCGATGCGCACCGCGACCAGTTCGGCGTGTTCGTCGGCCGTACCCGCGCGCAGGGCAACGTCAACGGCTTTGCGATCGGCTGGGAAAATGTCGCGGTGGGGCGCACCCGCTTGGACGACAAGCACGTGGGCCTGTACTGGACACGTGCCGGCAGCGCCGGCGGCTACCTCGACGTGGTGGTGATGCAGAGCCGCTACGACGGCGAGGCGACCTCCGCACGCGGCATCGGCATCGACGTGGACGGCGATGGCACCACCGCATCGGTGGAAGTGGGCAAGCCGCTGCTGCGCTTCGGCCAGTCGGCCTGGTGGCTGGAGCCGCAACTGCAGGTGATCTGGCAGCGCACCTCGGTGGACGATGCCGCCGACCGCATCGCGCAGCTTCGCTTCAACGCCGACAACGCCTGGACCGGGCGCGCCGGCGTACGCTTGGCCGCGGACTACGAGATCGCCGGCAACGGCTGGCAACCGTACTTCAAGCTCAACTACTGGCAGACGCTCGATGGGGAAGACCGCATCGACTTCGATACCAACCGCATCATCAACCAGCAGGATTCACGCGCGCTGGAGGTCGGCTTCGGCGTGGTGGCGCGCTTCAACGCCAACGTCAGCGCGTTCGCGGTCGCCGACTACACCCGCGACCTGGAAAGCAGCCGGCAGAAGGAGCGCAAGGTGATCGAGGGCAACATCGGGCTGCGTTTCGACTTCTAGCCGGTAGGGTCGCATCCGGATCGACGCCCGGTTACGGCATGACCTTTGGTGAAGCCGGATTTTTTGCTTCACCGCCGGTCATGCGTTACCGGGCGTGGAATCGCTGAGGACGGTTGTTCGGGAACCAACCCTACCTCGACCTGCGTCCGGTGCGACGGCGCGTTCACCGGGCTGCAGCAATCGCCCTGATGCGGGCCTGCGCGAGTGCTTCACCCACCGCCGGGCCCTTCAGGTGGGCAAGGTCAAGATCGCGGGCCTGTACCGACAACGCCGCCTGGTGCAGCCGCTTGAGTGTTTCACCCTGCGGGTACGGCCGATCCTCGAAGCCGAGGCGGCCACGCGCATCCGCCTCGCAGCACACCGCGATCCGGGCGATCCGTTCCGGCCGCCGGAACCCATCACAACGGCCCAGCAGGTCAAGCACCGTGCCATCGCGCAATTCGTCGATGCGGTGGACGTTGAGATGGTCGCGGCACACCGCCTCGGCCAGCTGGCGGTGATCCAGCGGAACCTTCAAGCGATCACACAGCGCACGCAGCGGTTCCAGCCCGCGCTGCTCATGCATCACATGGCGCGGCCATTCCGCTTGCGGAGTCAGTGCCTTGCCCAGATCGTGGGTAAGCGCGGCGAATCCCGCCAGGTCATCACCCGGCGCCAGCTGCGCGGCGATATCGCTGACCATTTCCTGGTGCACGCCCGTATCCACCTCCGGGTGGTACTCGGCACGCTGCGGCACTCCGTACAGCGCTTCCAGTTCGGGCAACACCGCCCCCAGCGCATTGGCATCGTGCAGCGTGCGCAGGAAGGCCGACGGTTGCGCCGAACCGAGCACGCGGCGCAGTTCCTGCCAGACCCGTTCGGGCACCAGCGCATCCAGCTCGCCGCTGTCGGCGATCTGCCGCATCAGCTGCATCGTTTCCGGCGCCACCGTAAAGCCCAGCGGTGCAAAGCGCGCCATGAAACGCGCCGCGCGCAGCACCCGCAGTGGATCTTCCACGAAGGCGGGGCCCACATGCCGCAGCACGCGCTGTTCAATGTCGCGCACACCGCGGTACGGGTCCACCAGCTCGCCGCTGGCCTCATCGCAGGCAATGGCGTTGATGGTGAAGTCCCGCCGCAGCAGGTCTTCTTCCAGCGTCACCGAGGGATCGGCATCGACGACGAAGCCCCGGTAGCCGCGCCCGGACTTGCGCTCGGTCCGCGCCAGCGCGTATTCCTCGCCCGTATCCGGGTGCAGGAACACCGGGAAATCCTTGCCCACGGCCTTGTAGCCCAGCGCTTCCATTTCCGGCTGGGTAGCGCCGACCACCACCCAGTCGCGGTCGCCGGCAGGACGCTGCAGCAGGCGGTCGCGCACGGCGCCGCCAACGAGATAGATCTTCATGGGCCCATGATGCCACGGCCGGCAACACCGGCCGTTGGCAGGCGCTCAGTCGCCGCCCTTCTCCGCATCCGTCGGGCAGGTGAATGCCTTCCGCTTCGCCTGTAGCCGCCCGTTCATGCGGTCGGTGACCGGCAGCGCGTCCCCGTTCAGACGCCAGTCGTAGATCACGCTGAACGCGAGAATGCGTGCAACGTACTCGCGGGTTTCCTTGTAGCTGATGGTCTCGATCCAGATATCCGGATCGAAGCCCGGCCGCTGCGACTGCCAGCGCGCGGTCGGGGTCGGTCCGGCGTTGTACGCGGCGATGGTCACATAGGGCAGGCCTTCGTACTTGTTCATCAGCTGGCGCAGGTAAGCAGTGCCGATGGCGATGTTGGTGTCGGCGTCATACAGGCTGGCCGCACCGCCATAGTTGGTCAGGCCGATGGTCTTGGCCACGCTCGCGCCGGTGGCCGGCAGCACCTGCATCAGGCCCATCGCATTGGCCGGCGAACGGGCCTTCGGATTGAAGATGCTCTCGGCGCGGATCTCGGCGGCTACCCAGGCCGGGTCGATCGCGTTGCGCGCCGACTCACGGCGGATCGCATCATCGTGGTGCAGCGGGAAGCGCAGGCTGTACAGGCGCTGCTCCTCCGGGGTCTTGCCCAGCGAGAACACCGCGCGGTCGAACCAGCCGTTGTCGCGCGCCACTTCCACCGCAATACGGCGCTGGGTGGTGTCGAAGCGGGTGAGGGCATCGTTCCACTCGGCCACGGCCCAGCCCGAACGCTCGATCTTGAACAGTTCCATCGCGCGCACGATCGCCGGGTCGCGTGCCACCGTGGCCTGTGCCTGCGCACTGTCCTTGGGTTCCACCGGGCACAGCGTGTAGGTGCTCTGGCCCAGCTGGTCGGCGGCCAGGAAACCATGGAAGGTGGCCGCGCGCGCCGCTTCGCGGTACAGCGGCAATGCCTCGTTGCGCTTGCCGGTCTTGTCCAGCATGCGCGCCTCGAAATAGCGCCAGCGCGAGTCGCTGCGCTGCTTCGGCTCCATCTTGCGGATCGCCGCCAGCGTGGCCGGCCAGTCGCCGCGCGACATCGCCTCGCGTGCCCGCCACTCGTGCAGGCGCTCGTCATAGGCCGAATCCGGCACGGCATTGAGCCGGCGTGCGGAATCGGGCCCATAGGACGCCACCGTCCATAGCGCGATCTGGTACTTCACATCCGCCTGCTGGGCGGCGCTCAGCTGCAGCGCGTTGGCGTACTGCGGCAGCTGCTGCTCGGTCGCGTCCGGGTCGGCCTTGGCCAGCTTGGCAAGCCCATCGGTGGCGATGCGCCGGCTGCGTTCGTTGCGCGGCCAGTTCAGCGCGCTGGCATTGGGCTTGTCCACGAACGCGGCATAGGTGTTGGCCAGCGCCAGGTCGGCGGCCGGCAGCCCGCGGGCGGCACTGCGCATTACCGCCGGCTCCTGCGCGTCGGCCGCGGCATCGATGCGCTCCCAGCGCAGCTCCGCGCTCAGTCCGCCCTTGGCATCCAGCACCGCAAACACGGGATCGCAGGCATCAGGCAGGGATTTGCCGGTGCTGCGCCAGATCGCCTGCGCCTCACTGACCCACTGCGCATCGGCCTTGCCGGTGGCTTGGCGCGCATTGAGCTGGGCGCAGCGCAGGCCGACATTCTCGGTGGGCGCCCAGTTCGCCAGCAGGGTGGGCCAGTCCTGGCGCCGGGCTACCGCCGGCAACCACACGCTGCGGAAGCTGCTGGCCACGGCCTGGCCGTTGTAGCGCTTGAGGAAGTCCTGGGCCTGGGCAGTGGTGACCGTATCGATGTTGCGGCGCAGGTTGGCGTACTCCAGCCAGCCATACAGCGGGTGCTTTGCCAGCCCCGCCGCCTGGCCGGGATCGAACTGGCCGCGTTCGGCATTCTCGATGGCCGCCTTCATCTGCGCGCGCTGGGCGTCCAGGCTCTGGGCACCGGCATCGGCGCCCACGCCCGTACAGGCGAGCAGGGTGGCGGAACTGAGGATCAGGAGGGGGAGTCGGTTCATGCCGAAAGGATAGCGGGCAGGGGTGAAAGCCGGTGACGGCAAGCCAACTCAATGATGAACGGCACCCGTCGCCCCCCTGAACAGGCGCTACACACGGGCGTAATGTCAAAGGCGCCAGCCCCAACGGCTGCAGGAGACTCAAACGAAACGGTAGCGCCGGCCGTTGGCCGGCCCGCAGGAAAAATCAACAACAAGGACCCACACCATGGCATTCAGTGCAGCAGGCAACTCCGGACCACTGGCCGACATCAACGTCACCCCGTTGGTGGATGTAATGCTGGTGCTGTTGATCATCTTCATCGTGACCGCCCCGATGGTGTCCATGCCCATCCCGGTCAACCTGCCGCAACCCACCACCGTGGTACCGCCCACCGCACCGCCACCGCCGATTGAATTGCGGGTGGACGCCAGCAACCAGGTCAGCTGGAACGGCCAGATGGTTGCGGTCAGCTCGCTGCAGCAGCGCATGCAGGACGCCGCACAGGCCAACACCGGCAACGTTCCCGAACTGCGCATCGCCACCGACCCGAACGCCGAGTACGACGTGATGGTCAAGGTGTTGGCTGCGGCCAACAACGCGCACATGGAAAAGATCGCGTTCGTGAACCCGTAGCAGAACGAGCGGCCCGCCGAACGGTGGGCCGCTTCCGCGTCACCAACAGCTACGCTGGTAGGTACCGTCCGTTGGTCGGTACTCTCTCTGACTGCACCGAAAGCGACACCGCCTCCATCACCGCCACTGTCGCTGCGCCTATCGTCTTGTAGGAAGTCTCCGCGTGAGCCTGTAAGACAAGCCGAAAATCGCGGCAAAAGAAGCGCCAGTCACACCATTGAGTGAGAGCGGTCACACTTTCCCGCCTTGCCTACAACCGAGATACTATGGAGACGATGGGGCTCCGAAGTTCGATGTCGATCGTGGTCATGATCATGGACCGGGAAATCATCACGTACACGAATGGATTGGAGGAGAGCGGCAGCCGGGAGTACCTGTGAGTGATTGGCCCAAAAAGTGATGAAAATGAAGATGGATATCCATGACTTTGAGATCACTTCGATACGTACATCCGGGCGGAATGCATTCGTACTGAGGCTACTGGATACGCAGACCTTGAAATCGTACGTAATGGAGTTTTCAGAAGTAAAACGCTTGTGTGTAGAGGGGTTCAGCCTGCAAAACGTGATCGCCGATGTTCATGTTTACCATGCGCTCTCGGCCGAATTCGGGGTAAGACGCGCATGCGGAATGCTGGATTTGGATTTGGCGGCCGCCGCGTTGGCTCTGGAGAAAGGGAGCTTGGTGCTGATTGAGGCTGCATCTGGTGCCGAGATCGCCTGCCTGCTTGCAGGAAAGGATCTGCCAGATACTGCGCTTGAGGAAGGGGGCGTGAATTCAATTAAATAGTCCTCTCGGCCTCGGCGAATAGGTACGACGAATGGCAGGAATTTTGCGTAGAAGAGTTCGGTCGGTTATCACTTTTGCATCGGTCCTTGCGCTGCTAACTGCATGCGATGATGGAACTAGGGGAGAGCTTGACTCCAAGAAAATATATGGAGACATGAGTGGCCTGTACTATGGCGCGATGTGCGAATCTGGAAGTCAGGAGCTGAGCAATCTTCGATCCAGGGCGGTACGGATTGCAGTCGATGGGGATGGCTGCGCAGTTCTCTACTTGGACGGTGTTGATCCTAAGGGAGCGCTGCTGGTATATCCCGGAGGGGACGGCGTCAGGCTTGAGTGCAGTGGACTCGAAGCAAAGCTGAAGAAAAGTGGTGCTCACACCCGTGTCCTAAGTCGGGTTCGAGAGAAGTGCGGTGCGAAGTGAGTGGAGATAGCTTCGGATCCATGTCCTGTATGGAAATCAGGCTTACTGCGGCCAGATTCGGACCGAATATTTCATATGGTTGGGGCGGTGCCTCGAGAGGATCAGCCAGTACGACGACTTCATACGCAGCCTGGTGGAGACCGGTGGCGAAGTTGAGTTCTATGTAAGTGCGTTCTTGAGCGGATTGTGTGGGTTTCAGTTCCATAGCGCATTGCTCGGTCGGATCGCTGCGGCCGGGATAGGCCGATCGGTTGAGCTGTATCCGAAGGACGATTGAGGAAGCAACGCATAGGGGGCACTGCGATGAAGTCGCTTGGCTGCTTGCTCGTTCTTGTTGTGCTGGGGTTCCTACTTCTGCCCGCGCCCGCACTGGCGGCGGTTTCCGTTGGGGTGCGCGTTGCCGACCACGAGCGAACCCTGCCTCAGCTCAGCTCAGCGCAGTGACAGTGGCGCAGGACACTGTGCTGCAGACCCGCCTTGGCGCGCAGCTGGCCCGCCACCTGGCCGGGGCCACCACCGGTTACCAACGGCTCGACGAGCTGTCGATGAACCTGCACGAGCGCAGGCTGAAGCTGTACGACAGGTTGGGCATGGGGCCGCTGCGGGTCGACCTTGTCTGGTCTGACCGCTCCCGCACGGTCTACACCATGGACGGCAACAGCAACCGCCGGGCCGGCTATGTCACGGGTCAAAGCCGCGACCCCTACGGCAATCAGCTGCCGGACCAGAGTGCTGCCCAGCGCGCCGGTGCGGTGTCGCTGGTCGGGTCGTACCAGTTCCAGAATGTCCGCAACCGCCAAGCGTGGGTGCGGGCCGCACGGGCGCAGGGCATCCCCGTGCACGTCGACGCCCCTTCTGCCACCCGCCTGCAGTGCCGATGGTCGGGCACCGCGTTGAGCTGCCATACGGAATAGGGCGCTTCCGTCCGGAATTCGGCTGCTGCGCAGCCGCTCGTCGGCTCAGATCGGCCGCTCGGTGCCGCATCCGTAACGTCCGTGTGAAATCCACACTTTCATCACGCCTTCATCTTTACAGGTTGTTTACAAAGGAGACGCTGCCACGCTTCAAGGGGGAGGCGAGGCGGCCCCAGCAAGCCATTCCTTTGGAGAGAGAGCGAATGAACAACCTGCATTACCGCCCCTTGGCGGCTGCCGTAGCGCTGTGCCTGCTGTCCGTCCCCACCCTTGCCACCGCGCAGGATGCTACCCGCACCACCACCGAACTGGACCGGGTGGAAGTCACCGGAACCCGCATCAAGCGCGCCGAGGTCGAAGGCCAGGTGCCGATCCAGACCCTTACCCGCAGCGAGATCGAACGCACCGGGCTGAATTCCATCGGCGAGGTGCTGCAGCAGCTGACCGGCTCCGGTTCGGCGCTGAATGCGAAGTTCAACTCGTCGGGCAACTTTGGTTTCCCGCCTGATGGCAGCGGCGTGGGCGCCGGTTCGGCCCAGGTTGACCTTCGCCACCTGGGCGCCAAGCGCGTGCTGGTGCTGGTCGATGGCATCCGTTGGGTCAACGAATCCTCCGCGTCCGGCGTGGGCGCGGCCACCGACCTCAACACCATTCCGCTGGCGATCGTCGAGCGCATCGAAGTGCTCGAAGACGGCGCCTCGTCGCTGTACGGTTCGGACGCGATTGCCGGCGTGGTCAACATCATCACCCGCCGCGAGTTCGATGGCGGCCAGGTCACCGTGAACTATGGTGAGTACAGCAAGGGCGATGGCACCCAGAAGGGCGTGGACCTGGCCTGGGGCACCAGTGGCGACCGCTACAGCCTGTTCCTGGGCGCCAGCTGGACCAAGCAGGACGCGGTGTATGCCAACACCCGCGAACAGTCGCGCTACCCGGTTCCCGGCACCGGCCTGTCGTTCGGCAGCTCGGCCACCCCGACCGGCCGCTTCATGTTCACCGACCCGAACACCGGCATCGCCTACAACATCACGCCCAACACCGGCGCCACCGATCCCACCTTCAACGGCGTGGGCGGTTGCGACCGCACCGACGATTACCACTGCTTCACCACGGCGGACCGCTTCAACTTCGCCGAGTACAACCTGCTGCTGACCCCGTCCGAGCGCAAGGGCATCTTCGGCCAGTTCCGCTTCGACATCACCGACAACGTGCAGTGGTACATCAAGGCGCTGGCCAACCGTCGTGAATCGACCAACCAGGCCGGCCCCGAGCCGCTGTTCTTCGGCCCCGATGGCGCCACCGGCAACCCGTTGGCCGACAACATCGTCATTTCCGCGCTCAACCCGTACAACCCGTTCGGCTTCGACCTGGATTCGTCCAGCAACCTGAGCATGATCGGTCGCCGCCCGGTGGAAGGCGGGCCGCGCATCTTCGAGCAGGAAGTGAACACCACCTACTTCGCCACCGGGCTGGTGGGGCTGTTCCAGGCCGTCGATCGCAGCTGGTCGTGGGACGTCAACGGCATGTACAGCAAGAACAAGGCCGAACAGACCAACTACGGCAGCTACAACATCTACAACGCCAACATCGCGTTGAGTGATCCGGCCATCTGCGCGGCCACCCCGGGCTGCGTGCCGCTGAACATCTTTGGCGGCCCAGGCACCATCACCCGGCCGATGCTGGACTGGATCCAGCCGGTGGTGCACGACCGCAGCCAGAACGAACTCACCCTGTTCACTGCCAACCTGAGCAGCGACCTGCTCACGCTGCCGGCAGGCCCGCTCTCGTTCGCCACAGGGTACGAGTACCGCAAGTACGAAGGCGAATACCAGCCCGATCCGATCACCGTGCGCGGCCACTACAACGGCGTGCCGTCGCTGCCGACCTCCGGTTCGTACGACGTCAACGAGGTGTACCTCGAACTGGCGGTGCCGATCTTCGCCAAGAGCGCGCTGGGTGAAAAGCTGGACCTGAGCCTGGCCGGGCGCTATTCGGATTACTCCACCTTCGGTGGCGAGTTCACGCCCAAGTACGGCCTGCGCTGGCAGGTAACCGACGACTTCGTGCTGCGCACCAGCTATGCCGAAGGCTTCCGCGCCCCCTCCATCGGTGAGCTGTACGGGTCAGCCGCGCGCGCGGATCTGCAGCTGTTCGATCCGTGCTCGGTGGGCCTGGGTGGCACGCCGCCGCGCGGCAGTGCGGCCAACTGCGCGGCGCTGGGCGTGCCGACTGGCTTCCAGCAGGCGAATTCGCAGATCTCGGTCACCACCGGCGGCAATGACCAGCTGGATCCGGAAACCTCGCGCAGCTTCAGTGCCGGCTTCGTGTGGAGCCCGTGGTTCGGCAACAATGCCTCGTGGTCCGAGCGCTTCGACGTGGAAGTGACCTTCTACCGCCACAACATCGAAGGTGCGATCCAGGCGATCAACGCGCAGACCCAGCTCGACCTGTGCGTGGACACGCTGGACCCGCTGTACTGCGGCGGCATCACCCGTGCCTCCACCGGTGCGGTCAGCGGCTTCAACAACCGCCTCACCAACCTGGGCTCGATCAAGACCGACGGCTGGGACGTGGACCTGTTCTGGACGCTGCCGCAGACCGATGTCGGCCAGTTCAAGATCGGCTGGCAGAACACCTTCGTCGGCCGTTACGAGGCAGTGGGTGCGGCAGGCCAGCGCCAGCCGCAGGAACCGGGCGTGGAAGTCACCGACAGCTCGATTCCGGAATGGACCAGCAACGCGTCGCTGAGCTGGAACATGGGCGCCTGGAATGCGTCGTGGACCGTACGCCACATTTCCAAGCTCACCGAGCAGTGCGGTGACGCCGCCGCGTTCCCGGTGTGCAGCGACCAGGCGGCCGGCACCAACGAACTGGCGGCAACCACCTACAACGACTTCCAGGTGGGCTACAAGTTCGACTGGATGAAGGGCCTGCAGCTCAGCGCTGGCTTGAACAACGCGTTCGACAAGGATCCGCCGATCTGCCTGTCGTGCTCGTTGAACGGGTACGACGCGTCTACCTATGACATCCCGAAGGGACGTTACTGGTACCTGCGCGCGGACCTGCGGTTCTGATTGAAACGCAGAAAGCCGGGCTTGGCCCGGCTTTCTGCTTGTCAGCGGGCACCCGACCAACGGTCGGGTGCACCCTTAGAACGACCAGGTGAAGGTGATCGAGCCGTTGCGGCCGTCGCCGTAGGCACCGTAGCCGTTGATCTGCGAGAAGTATTCCTTGTCCAGCAGGTTGTTGAGGTTGGCCTGCACGCTGAACTGCGGGGCCAGGCGGTAGCGCACGAAGGCACTGACCAGCGCGTAGCTCTCCTGCTCGATGCGGCCGTAGGCCGGCACCGGGTAGTAGATGCCGTTCTGCCAGTTCACGCCGCCACCGACGGTCAGGTCGCTCAGCGCCTGCGGGGTGTAGCTGGTGAACAGCTTGATGGTGGTCTGCGGCAGGTTGGTGTTGATGTCCGCGCCGTTGATGTCCTTGGCCACGTAACGCGAGGCACCGAAGGTACCGTTCCAGCCCGGGGCCAGTTCACCGTTCAGTTCCAGCTCGAAACCACGGCTGACGGTGCCGCGTGCGCCGATGTAGGCAAACTCGCCCGGACGCGACGGAATCGGCTCATTGGTGATCTGGGCCACGTTGTCCTGTTCGATGCGGAACACGGCCAGAGAGGCGTTCAGACGGTTGTCGAACCAGGCGGCCTTGACGCCGACTTCGTAGCTCTTGCCGTCAACCGGATCGAGGTAGGTCGCGTTGCGGTCGCGCGCAGTCTGCGGCTGGAAGATCTCGGTGTACGCCGCGTAGGTGGTCCAGGTGTCGTTGAGGTCGTAGACCAGGCCCGCATAAGGCGTGGTTTCCTTGTGCGAACGATCCGAGCCTTCGCCTTCGCTCTTCCAGTCGGTGTACCGGGCGCCGAGGATCAGCTTGAGCGGATCGGCCAAGGACAGGCGGGTAGCGGCGTAGCCGGCCTTCTGGGTGATGGTGCCTTCGCTCTGCAGCGGCAGTGTGCCCACCCAGTTCGGTTCGGAAATGTCACCGTTCCAGCCGAGGTAGCTGCTGAAGGGATCCCAGGGCAGGCCGGGGCCACCGACCTGGTAGTCACCGTAGTTGGCGTAGTCGCGCTTGTTGTAGCTCAGCCCGGCCATGACCTTGTGTTCCTGGTCGAACAGCTGGAACGGACCTTCCACGTAACCGTCGACGGCGTCGACCTTGCGCTCGGTGTTGTAGAAGCCGGCCGACGGGGACACGCCGGCACCGGTCACCGGGTCGAACAGCGAGGCACCGCTCACCCAGTCGTTGTAGGCCGGGTAGAACAGCTTGTCGTCGGCCTTGGTTTCGTCATGGGTTGCGCCGATGCGGACCTTCCAGTCATTGGCAAAGCCGTGTTCCAGCGTCGCGAACGCGCGCTTGCTGGTGGTGTCCCAGTAGGTCCACTTGGCGGCCGAGTTGAAGGTCTTGTCATACGGGGTCGGGCTGCCGTCCGAGAACAGCATCGGGAAGCCGCCCCAGGTGGCGCCGTTGGCGCGCTTCTGCTGGTAGTCGTAGCCCACGCTCAGCTGGGTGTCCGGGGTCAGATCCGCATCGATCACCGCATAGCCCAGCGTCTTGTGCTGGTCGTAGCGGTCCATCTGCGATTCGGTATCCAGGTAGCTGCCGATCACTCGCGCGCGCACCGAACCGCTGGCATTCAGCGGGGTGGTGACGTCCACGGTGCTGCGGGTGCGGCCCCAGCTGCCGACGTTGACCGACACGCTGCCGGTCAGTTCGGCGCTGTCGGCGTGCTTGCGGATCAGGTTGACCGAGGCCGACGGGTTGCCCGCGCCGGTCAGCAGGCCGGTGGCGCCACGCACCACTTCCACGCGGTCGTGCAGGGCCAGGTCCAGGCCGGAATCGCCGTAGCTCCAGTTCTGCACCATCTGGGTGGGCAGGTTGTCGTACTGGTAGCTGTCGATATAGAACCCGCGCGAGTAGAACTCGGTGCGCTCGGTGTCGGACTGGGTGCTGCTCACGCCGGTGGTGTTGGCCAGCACGTCGATGATTTCATCGAGGTTCTGGTCCTCGATGCGCTGGTGGCTGATGATGCTGATCGACTGCGGGATCTCGCGCGGGGCGAGGTCGAAGCGGGTGCCGGCCGAGGTTTTGCGGACCGAATAGCCCTCGGCGCGCTCGCCCTTGACCACGATCTTGTCCAGCGTGGTGGCGTCGGCGCCGATGTCCTGCGCGAAGGCGGGAGCCGCAGCCAGGGTGGCCAGGGCGATCAACAGCGCCTGCGGCAGGCGGCCTTGCGGCAAGGTGCGGGACGGCACAGCGGAAGTACGGGTCATCAGCGTTTCCTGGGCGGCGGCGCGCACCAGGCGGCCATCCTCGGATGCCGGGCGCTGCGGTCAAAGTGGGGGCAGTACGCGGCTGGCGGGTGCCGTGAAAACAGGCACGGGCGTTGGCAACTGATCGCCGCTGCGCCTCCCTGGCGCGAACGGGATCTCATTATGTTAATGCGAATCAGTCCTATCCGCAATGTCTACCGGTCGCAAGTGGCCGGCTGCGTCACGATCAACGGTCCCGGACCTACCAGCGCTTAACAACGGCGGGCCTACCGTTGGTCTCACCCGGGCCGGAGCCCGATCCCAGGAAACGGTGATGATCGCAAAGAACACCCTGTGCCTCTGGTATGACGGGACCGCCGAAGAAGCGTCGGCGTTTTACGCAGCCACCTTCCCAGACAGTTCGGTGCAGGCCGTGCACCGCGCGCCCTCCGACTTTCCCGGCGGCAAAAGGGGGGATGTGCTGACAGTGGAGTTCACCGTGGTCGGCATTCCCTGCATCGGCTTGAACGGCGGGCCGGCTTTCAGGCACAGCGAGGCGTTTTCATTCCAGATCGCCACCGATGACCAGGCCGAGACCGACCGGCTGTGGAACGCCATCGTCGACAACGGTGGCCAGGAGAGCGATTGCGGCTGGTGCAAGGACAAGTGGGGGCTGTCGTGGCAGATCACCCCGCGCGTGCTGACCGAGGCGTTCAACAGCACCGACCCGGCCGTGGCCAAACGCGCCTTCGAGGCGATGATGACCATGAAGAAGATCGACGTGGCCAGGATCGAGGCGGCAGTGCGCGGGTAGCAACACGGCAGGTATCTCGCAACGGGTGCCCCGGCGTATCCTCGCGCGATGACTACGTCGCGCCTCTCCACGCTGTTCCCCGTCCTGGCCGTGCTCGGCTCGGTCACTTCGCTTGCCGTGGGTACCTCGTTCGCCAAGGATCTGTTCCCGGTGATCGGTGCGCAGGGCACCAGCGCGCTGCGCGTGGGCTTCTCCGCGCTGGTGCTGCTGGCGGTGTTCCGGCCGTGGCGCTGGACCACCACGCGCGCCGATGCGGGCGCGATCTTCCGCTACGGCATCACCCTGGGGGTGATGAACCTGCTGTTCTACATGGCGCTGCGGACGATTCCGTTCGGCATCGCGGTGGCCATCGAGTTCTGCGGTCCGTTGGCGGTGGCGATGTGGTCCTCGCGCCGCCCGATCGATTTCGTCTGGGTGGGGTGTGCGGCCGCCGGCCTGCTGCTGTTGCTGCCGCTGGGCCACGGCGAGCCGCTGGACCTGACTGGTGTGCTGTACGCGCTGGGCGCGGCGGTGTGCTGGGCGCTGTACATCATCTTCGGCAAGCGTGCCGGCCACCTGCCGGCCGGGCATACGGTCTCGCTGGGCATGTGTGCGGCGGCGCTGGTGGTGGTCCCAGTCGGCGTGGCGCACGCCGGCATGGCGCTGCTGGACCCGAAAATCCTGCTGTTCGGGCTGGGCGTGGCGGTGGTGTCCAGCGCGATTCCGATGTCACTGGAAATGGCGGCGTTGAAGCGCTTGCCGAAGGAAACCTTCGGCATCCTGATCAGCATGGAACCGGCGGTGGCTGCACTGCTGGCGATGGGCCTCCTGGCCGAGCACCTCACGCCGCTGCAGTGGGCGGCGATCGGCTGCACGGTGCTGGCGTCGGTGGGGAGCACGTTGACGGCAAACCGGGGGCCGCCGGCGCTGCCCGACCCGGCGGGATGAATCCAATGGTTAGCCGAGGGGGTAGAGCCGACCGGGTAGAGCCGACTGTTAGTCGGCTGCTTTCCGCGGCGATAGCAATACCATCGCGCTTCGCGCGATAGCCGACTAACAGTCGGCTCTACCCCAGTCGGCTCTACCCCCTTCGGGCACGCATTTTGTGCATCAGCCGCGCACCGGTGCATCGCCGGCCACGTAGTACGTGGCCGTGCTGCGCGGCAACGGCTCGCGGCCACGGATGCGGTCGGCGATCTTCTCGGCAATCATGATCGTGGTCGCATTGAGGTTGCCGGTGATGATGCGCGGCATGATCGAGGCGTCCACTACGCGCAGGCCCTGCATGCCATGCACGCGGCCCTGGCCGTCCACCACGCTCATCGCATCGGTGCCCATCGCGCACGAGCAGGACGGGTGGTAGGCGGTTTCGGCACGGGCACGCACGAAGGCATCCAGCTCGGCGTCGGTGCGGCAGTCTGCGCTCGGGCTGATCTCACGGCCGCGGTATTCGTCGAGCGCGGGCTGGGCGATGATCTCGCGGGTGATCCGGATCGCATCGCGGAACTCCTGCCAGTCCTGGTCGGTGGACTGGTAGTTGAACAGGATGGACGGATGCTGGTGGGGGTCCAGCGAACGCGCATGCACGCGGCCACGGCTGGGCGTGCGCATCGACCCGACATGCGCCTGGAAGCCGTGTTCCTTCACCGCGTTGGTGCCGTTGTAATTGATCGCCACTGGCAGGAAGTGGTACTGGATGTTGGGCCAGGCGAAGTCGTCACGGGTGCGGATGAAGCCGCCGGCCTCGAACTGGTTGCTGGCGCCGATCCCGGTGCCGGCGAACAGCCATTCGGCGCCGATCGCCGGCTGGTTCCACCACTGCAGCGCAGGGTACAGCGACACCGGCTTGGTGCAGGCGTACTGCATGTACACCTCAAGATGATCCTGCAGGTTTTCCCCCACGCCGGGCAGGTCGTGCACCAGCGGCACGCCGAGCGCGGCCAGCAATGCGGGCGCGCCCACGCCGGAGCGCTGCAGGATCTGCGGCGAGGCAATCGCGCCGGCGCACAGCAGCACCTCGCGCCGGGCCTCGACATCGATCGGTTCGGCGCTGCCGCCGGCCAGGTAGCGCACGCCCACCGCGCGCTTGCCGTCGAACAGGATGCGGTCGGTGGTGGCGTGGGTGACGATCTCCAGCCCGGGCCGGCCCTTGGCCATGTCCAGGTAGCCGCGCGCGGTGCTGGAGCGGCGACCGCGCGGGGTCACGGTGCGGTCCATCGGGCCGAAGCCTTCCTGCTGGTAGCCGTTGAGGTCGTCGGTGCGCGGGTAGCCGGCCTGTACGCCGGCCTCCACCATGGCGTGGAACAGCACGTTGTTGTCGTTCTTCGGGGTGGCCACGCTGACCGGACCATCGCCGCCGTGGTAATCGTTGGGCCCGATGTCGCGGGTTTCGGCCTTGCGGAAGTAGGGCAGCACGTCCAGGTAGCTCCAGTCCTCCAGGCCATCGAAGGTGGCCCACTGGTCGAAATCCAGCGCGTTGCCGCGGATGTAGCACATGCCGTTGATCAGCGAGGAGCCGCCCAGGCCCTTGCCGCGCCCACATTCCATGCGCCGGTTGTCCATGTGCGGTTCCGGCTCGGTTTCATAGGCCCAGTTGTAGCGCCGGCCCTGCAGCGGGTAAGCCAGCGCGGCCGGCATCTGGGTGCGGAAATCGAGGCGGTAGTCCGGGCCGCCGGCTTCCAGCAGCAGCACGCTCACGCCGGCGTCTTCGGTGAGGCGCGCGGCCAGCGTGTTGCCGGCCGAACCGGCGCCGATGATGATGTAGTCGTACTCGCGTTTCATCGCGGGGGTCTCCTGGTCAGGCCGGTCAGAACACCGACGCGTAGCGGTCCAGTTCGATCTGGACGGATTTGGTGCGGGTGTAGGCACGCAGCGTGGCCAGGCCGTTCTCGCGGCCCACGCCGGACTGCTTGTAGCCGCCCACCGGCATCGTGGCCGGCGATTCGCCCCAGCAGTTGACCCAGCAGATGCCCGCTTCCAGGCGGTGGATCAACCGGTGTGCGCGGCTCAGGTCCGGCGTCACCACGCCGGCCGCAAGGCCGTAGTCGGTGGCATTGGCGCGGCGGATCGCCTCGTCTTCATCTTCATAGGTCAACAGGCTGAGCACCGGCCCGAAGATCTCTTCGCGCACGATGGCCATATCGTCGCGGCAATCGCTGAAGATGGTCGGGGCTACATAGCAGCCCTTGCCCAGCGCGCCGTCGGTAAGGCGCTCGCCACCGCACACCAGGCGCGCGCCTTCTGTCTTGCCGCTCTCGATGTGCGCCAGCACCCGGCGCATGTGCGCGGCGCTGACCAGTGGGCCGAAGTTGGTGTCATCGGCCAGCGGATCGCCGATGCGGATACGGGCCACGCGTTCGCGCAGCGCCTGCTCGACATCGGCCTGCAGGGCGTGCGGTACGAACACGCGGGTGCCGTTGGTGCAGACCTGCCCGGAGCTGTAGAAGTTGGCCATCATCGCCACATCCGCGGCCAGGTCGATATCCGCATCGGCGCAGATGATCAGCGGCGACTTGCCGCCCAGCTCCATGGTCACCTCCTTGAGCGTGGAACTGGATGCGCTGGCCATCACCTTGCGCCCGGTGGCGGTGCCGCCGGTGAAGGAGATCTTCTCGATGCCGGGGTGTTCGGTCAGTGCGGTGCCGACCCCGGCGCCATCGCCGGGCAGTACGTTGAACACGCCATCGGGCAGGCCGGCTTCGGTGAAGATTTCGGCCAGCTTCAGCGCGGTCAGCGGGGTCACTTCGCTGGGCTTGAAGATCATCGCATTGCCCGCCGCGAGCGCAGGGGCCGCCTTCCACAGCGCGATCTGGATCGGGTAGTTCCAGGCCCCGATCGCGCCGACCACGCCCAACGGTTCCTGCCGTGTGTAGAAGAAGCTGCCGTCGCGCAACGGCACCTGGCTGCCTTCCAGCCCGTGCATCACCCCGGCGTAGTACTCCAGCACGTCCGCCCCGGTGACGATGTCCACGCTGCGGGTTTCGCTCAGCGGTTTGCCGGTGTTGAGGCTTTCCAGTTCGGCCAGGTCGTCGTTGCGTTCGCGCAGCAATGCCACCGCGCGCAGCAGGATGCGCGAGCGCTCCACCGTGGTGAGCGCGGCCCAGGCCTTCTGGCCGGCATGGGCGCTTTCCACCGCGGCATCCAGGTCGTCGCTGTTGGCGCTGTGCACGTTGGCCAGCACCTCGCCGTTGGCCGGGTTGACCACTTCGAAGGTGCGGTTGCCCTGCGAGGCCACATGGCGGCCGCCGATGTACAGCAGCTGGTCGGGGAAGGTGGGCATGTCGATGACTCCTGTTTGCGTCGGGAGACCAGCCGGTTCAACGGGTCAGATGCAGGAACTGCAGGTGGCGCTCGTACTGGTCGATGATGTCGTTGATGATCTGCTGGCGGCTGTAGCCGACCAGCTCGTAATCCTGTCCACCTTCATAGAGGTGCACTTCGGCGCGGTAGTAGCGCTGGTTGCGGAAGCGCTGCGCGGCGAACGAGGGGGTGAGGTAGCCCTTCATCACCACCTGGTAGGTGAACACCTGCTGCTCGCCATGGTCCACGGTGAGCTGCATGTCGCCTGGCTCGAAGCGGGTTTCCACGTCCAGCCCCTTGTCGCGCAGCTGCGCGGCCACGGCCTCGAGCGCCGGGCGCACTTCTTCATCCATGAAGCGGTACACCTCGTCGCGTGCCGGGAAGTGCACGGCCTGGGTGATGCGCTGGCGCCAGCCACGCTGGTGCCGTGATTGCCCCACCACGGGAATGGGCGAGTATTGCGAGGCTTTCTTCCGCTGCGATTCCTCGCCCAATGCACGGGTCAGGCCCCACAGCATCAGCAGCAGCACCACCGAGAACGGCAACGAGGCGAGCACCACCGCCGATTTGAGCGCATCCATGCTGCCGGCCAGCAGCAGCCCGGCAGTAACCAGCGCGGTCATCACCCCCCAGAACACCCGCAGCCAGCGCGGGCCATCTTCCTCGGGCAGGCCGCCGTGCGAGGACAGGGTGGACAGCACCACGGTGCCCGAATCGGCCGAGGTCACGAAGAAGATGAAGCTGACGATCACCGTCACGGTGATCACCGCGCGGCTCCACGGGTAGTTGTCCAGCAGCGCGTACAGCACGGTCGGCGGGTTATCCACGGCCATCTGCGCCAGGTGCTCCTGGCCGTGGTGCAGCACCTGGTCCAGCGCGCTGTTGCCGAAGATCGACAGCCACGCCAGGGTGAAGCCGAGCGGGATCAGCAGCACGCCGAACACGAATTCACGGATGGTCCGCCCGCGCGAAATGCGGGCGATGAACAGCCCCACGAACGGCGCCCAGCCGATCCACCAGGCCCAGTAGAACACCGTCCAGTTGCCCAGCCAGTCGGCGCGGCCGCCGTAGGCATACACGTCGAAACTCTTGCCCACCACATTGCCCAGGTAATCGCCCAGGTTCTGCATGAAGGTGCTGAGCAGGTACTGGGTGGGGCCGGCGAACAGCATGAACAGCAGCAGCGCGATGGCCAGCAGCATGTTGATGTCCGACATCCAGCGCACGCCCTTCTCCACGCCGGACACCGCCACGAGGATCGCCGCGCCCATCATCAGCGCGATCAGCGCCACCTGTACCCACGGCGCGTGCGGGATCGGCAGCAGCACGTTCAGGCCGGCATTGAGGTGCAGCACGCCAAAGCCCATGTCCGCGCCGATGCCGAACACGGTGGCCACGATGCCCAGCGCATCCACGGTGTAACCGATGGGGCCGTTGATGCGCTTGCCGATCAGCGGGTACAGCGCCGAACGCAGCGCCAGTGGCAGGTTGTGGCGGTACGCGAAGTAGGCCAGCGCCATCGCCGCCAGCGCGAACACGCCCCAGCCGTGCAGGCCCCAGTGCAGGAACAGCAGCTGCATGGCCTGGCGCGCGCCGGCTTCGCCACTGCCCACGCCACCTTGTGGCGGCTGCAGGTAATGGGTGAGCGGTTCGGACACGCAGAAGAAGAACAGCGTGATGCTGATCCCGGCCGCGAACAGCATGCCGGCCCAGGAGAGATAGCTGAACTCCGGCTCGTCATGGTCCGCGCCCAGTTTCACCTGGCCGTAGCCGGACAGCGCCACCCCGACCACGAACACCAGGTACACGGTCATTGCAAGCAGGTAGTACCAGCCCACGTTGCGCGACGCCCAGGTCTGCGCCTCCAGCAGCAGCACGCCGGACGAAATGGGAAACGCGGTGACCAGAATGGCGAATGCCGCCACGATCGTGGCGGCAAGCAGGAAGACCGGTCGAAGCGTGCGCACCTCGCTGGGAGGCGTCTCCACGATGTTCATGGATGAAGGGGCTCACGGTGCCGTTGCCGGCAGACCCCACGCATTAGCGCATACGCGCTGTGGACATCCCGTTTACGCGGTCAGCGCAGGGCGTCGCTCGGCACGTCGATCTCCATGGCCAGTGCCAGGTGATCGGAAAACGCCGCCGGTACCGCTTCGGCACTGCGTTGCTGCAGGCCGCTGCTGAGCAGGATGTGGTCGATGGCCCGGTCCGGCCGCCAGCTCGGGAAAGTGGGTACCGCGCAGCCGGGCGGTTGCAGATTGGTCTTCTGGTACAGCACCTGCATTTCCGGGCGTTCGGCCAGGCAGTTGAAGTCGCCCATCAGCACCGCGTTGGAATGCTCGGACAACAGATCGGCGATGAAGGCCAGCTGCGACATGCGCGAGTTGGTGCCCAGTGACAGGTGCGCCACCGCGACCGCCAGGCCCTCGTTGCCATCGCCGAACTTGGCCAGCAGCACGCCGCGCCCGCCGATCCGGCCGGGCAGGGCATGGTCCTGGACTTCCACTGGTTCCAGCCGGCTCAGCAGGCCGTTGGCACTGGAGGCCACCCCGCCCATGCGGCGGTTGGGTTGGTGGCTCCAGTAATTGAAGCCGGCGCGCTCGGCCAGGTAGTGGGTCTGGTTGGTGAAGCCCGAGCGCAGGCTGCCGGGGTCGGCCTCCTGCAAACCGACGATGTCGTGACCGCGGGCCAGCTGGGCGATGGCGTCCAGGCTGGTCCGCTTGCGCCCCGCCGGCAGCGCATGCGACCAGCTGCGGGTCACGTAGTCGCTGTAGCGGCGGGTGCTGGAGCCGGCCTGGATGTTGGCCGTCAGCAGGCGCAGAGTCCGCGTGTTGGGGGAAGTCACGACGGTCGCTTGCTCTTGGATGCTCAGTTGCCCTTGGCGGCGCGTTCGCGGGCGATCAGGTGATCGGCGATGCGCAGCATGTCCGGGAAGCTCTTGCCCTTGACCAGGTACTTGCCGTTGACGATCACCGACGGCGTGCCGGTGATCTGGCTGCGCTGGGCGAACTGCTTGGCGGCACTGGTCTTGGCGCTCACCGCGAAGCTCGACATGGCGGCTTCGAACTGCTTGGCATCGGCACCGTGCTTGGCATAGAACGCGGCGATGTCCTGCACCGAATCACGGCCGCGCTCGCCCTTCAGGGCCTGGTCGACGTGGATGGCCTTGTACAGCGCTTCGTGGGTCTTGTCTTCCAGGTTCAGCGCCTGTGCGGCGTAGAAGGCCTTGGCGTAGTCATCCCAGGTGCCGCCGAACATGGCCGGCACGTACACGAAGTTCACATCGCTCGGCAGGCCGGCTTTCCACGGCCCGATCAGCGGCTGGAACGCGGCGCAGGCCGGGCAGACGAAGCCGAAGACTTCGGCCACTTCGATCTTGCCGGTGGCCGGCTGGAACGGCTTGCCGTTGGCGATGACCACGTAGTCGGTGCCTTCCACGGGCGCCGGACCGGTCGGCTGCGAGGAAGCCGGTGCCGGGGCCGGGGTGGTGGCTTCGGCAGCGGCGGTCTCGGCGGCGGCGGTTTCGCCGCTGGCGGCCGGTGCGGCCTCGGTCGGGGCCGGGGCGGTTTCAGCCGCCGGGGTGCTGGTCGGCGCAGCCGGTCCGGTCGGCGTGGCGGTGTTGGCGGTGCCGTCCTGCGCCTTGCAGGCGGCCAGGATCGGCAGCAGGGCCATGAGCATGAGGGCGAAACGGGTCTTCATCGAAGCGTCTCCAGCAGAGCATGTTGGGGCCGGCGCGTCGGGCGCCGGCCAGGGGGGAATGATGACACGCGGCCGCCGGGGCGCCGCGTGCAGGGTGCGTGACGGTTCAGCGAGCCTTCGCGGCGCGTTCGCGGGCGATCAGGGCATCGGCGTTGCGCAGCATGCTTTCGAAGGACGTGCCCTTGACCAGGTACTTGCCGTTGACGATCAGCGACGGGGTGCCCTGCACCTTGACCCGCTGCGCGAAGGATTTGGCCACGGCCAGCTTTGCCTCCACTTCATCGCTCTTCAGCGCGGTGGTGAACTGCTGTTCGGTCACGCCGTAGTCCTTGTAGAAGCCGGCCAGCTCCGTGGGCGATACGTTGGACAGGGGCAGCGAGCCCTTTTCATGCAGTGCATCGAACATCGCCACATGGCTGCGCTTGGCCACGCCCAGCTGGTCGGCGGCGTAGTAGGCGCGGGCATAGGAATCCCAGTAGCCGCCGAACACGGCCGGCACCGGCGTGAAGCGCACATCCTTGGGCAGCTTCTTCTGCCAGGCCTGCAGCAGCGGCTCGAAGTGGGCGCAGTGCGGGCAGGTGTAGCCGAACACTTCCGCTACTTCGATCTTGCCAGCCAGCGGCGCAAGCGGGCCGGGTGCCTGGATCACCTCGTAATCCTTGCCTTCCACCAGTGCGGCGGGGGCGGGCGCGGCCAGTACGGACAGGGGGCTCAGGGCCAGCAGCAACAGCATCAGGCGGGGCATCAACGTCATCTACATCCATCTCCATCAGAAAAAACAACGCCGGCCCAGTGCCGGCGTGGCAGTGAACATAACCCGCCGCCTGGGCGGGGCGCATCTGTCATCGGTCCCGGACAGCCGTCACTGGCGTGCACCGCCCACGGCCGAACGCGGCGCGGCGGTGGCCACGTCATCGGCGCGGTTGTGCAGGCCCTGCAGGTAGCTGCCCAGTGCCTGGATTTCCTGCTCGGTCAGCGACTTGGCAATGGTGGCCATGATCTGGAAGTGCGCCTTGTCGGTCTGTTGGGTCACGCCCGCCTGGTACTCCTGCAGCCGCCGCGCCACATACGAGGCGTGCTGGCCGCCCACGTGCGGGTAGGCCGGGCCCGGGTTGCCGGCCCCGGTGGGGCCGTGGCAGGCCATGCACGCCGGAATGCCACGCTGGGCATCGCCGCCGCGGTAGAGCTGCTGGCCGATTTCGTAGAACTTCTTGTCCTTATAGGGACCTTCGGCCACCAGGCTGTCATCGGCAAGCCCGGCGCTGGCCTTCTGCGTTGCGAAATACGCACCGATGTCGCGCATGTCCTGCGGGCTGAGGTCCTGCACGAACGGCACCATCGCCGCCGATGCCCCCGACGTGCGCTGGCCGTTGGCGATCAGGGCCATCTGCTGCGAAGCGTAGCGCTCGCTCTGGCCGGCGATGCTGGGGTACATCTCCACGGTCGAGTTGCCATCGGCCGAGTGGCACGCCGCGCAGGCGGCAGCCTTGGTCTGGCCCGCCTTGGCATCGCCCCACGTGGTCTTGCTGAAATCGACTTCGAGCGACGCCGTCCTCACCGGCGTGTTGTCCGGCAGCGGAGTCACTGCGGTCTGGGCATAGGCAACAGCGGCGAGCAACGATACAGCGACAGCGGAAACGGCAAGAACGCGAGCATGGCGCATGCGGAAGCTCCGTGTGGACCGGCCTGGCGTGTGCAGGCTGCACACGCGGGGATCGCCCGATTATCCATGCCGTTTCACGCCGGGGTCAACGCGGCAGTGCGGCAAAACCCGTGACCGGCAGCACGCGGCGGGCCCGGACATGCGATCCTATGCCCATGTCATTGCTCCTCGAACGCGCCCATTACCTGCTCTCGGCCCACAATACCCGGCAATTGCCGGACGACGTGGGGGCCGAAGTGGCCTTTGCCGGCCGCTCCAACGCCGGCAAATCCAGTGCCCTCAACGCCCTGACCCGCCAGAACAGCCTTGCCCGGGTGTCCAAGACCCCCGGCCGCACCCAGCAGCTGGTGTTCTTCGAGGTCACCCCCGAGGCCAAGCTGGTCGACCTGCCCGGTTACGGCTACGCCAAGGTGCCGCTGGACCTGCAGGCGCACTGGCAGGCCTTCATCGACCAGTACTTCCGCACCCGCGAGGCCCTGCGCGGGCTGGTGGTGGTGATGGACATCCGCCACCCGCTCAAGGACTACGACCGGCAGATGCTGGCCTACGCGGTCCGGCGCGGGTTGCCGGCGCACGCGTTGCTGACCAAGGCCGACAAGCTCGGCCGTGGCCAGCAGGGCATTGCCCTGCAGAAGGTGCGCAAGGAACTGCAGTCCGCCTTTGGCGACACCGTCAGCGTGCAGACCTTCTCCGGCCCGGCCCGCCAGGGCGTGGACGAGGCGCGCGGGATCATCGGCGGCTGGCTGGGCCTGAACAAACCGGCGCCCGACGCGCCCTGATTGCTGTCACCCGACCAACGGTCGGGTGCTACCGGCAGGTACCGACCGTTGCTCGGTGCATGCGTCAGCGCGCAGGCAAGGGTGCGAATTCGCCCGGTACCCAGGCGAAGGCTTCGCCTTCCCGACGGACATGCCCCAGGCCCGGGAACGGCAGGTGCGCACCGGCGACCCACCACCCCCCATCGGCGGCCTGCGCCATCATCGCGCGACGGCTGGCAATGGCGGCCGTGCGGTCGCTGTCGGCTTCGTAGGCGGCCTGCGGCTGGGCGAACTGCACGGCGTGGAAGTGCACGATGTCGCCCCACACCAGGACCGCCTGCCGCTCACCGCCGTCGATCTTCCAGGACACATGGCCCGGGGTATGCCCGTGGCTGTCCAGCGCGGTGACGCCGTTCGGCAGCGCCTGCCCGGGGCGGAAGCGGTGCAGCTTGCCGCTGGCCACGTAGGGCGCCACGGCCTTGCGGGCCAACGCGAAGGCAAAACGCACGCCCTGCGGCGCGCCGGCCTCGCTGGCCGGATCCAGCCAATACGCAGCATCGGCGTCGGACAGCCACACGGTGGCATTGGGATACGCGACCTTGTCCTGCGCATCGAGCAGGCCACACAGGTGGTCGGGGTGGGCATGGGTGAGCAGGACATCATCCACCTCGGCCGGGTCGTAGCCGGCCTTGCGCAGGTTGCCCAGCACCTGGCCCAGCCCCGGGCCGAAGCAGCCGGCGGTGCCGGTGTCGACCAGGGTAAGGTGGTTGCCGCGCTGGATCAGGTAAGCGTTGACCGCGGTCTGCAGGCCCTTGCCGTCTTCGGGCACGTAGCGGTGGTCGAGCAGGCGGGTGACCGCGCCCGGTGCGATGCCGACCAGTTCCGAGCGACCCAGGGCCACGGTGCCGTCGAACAGGGCGGTGACCTCCAGGTCGCCGACCTGCTGGTGGTACACGCCGGGCACCTGTTGCAGCGGGTGGTGGGTGGTGGTGGCGAACGCAGGTGCGGCAACCGCGGCCAGCAGCAGGGCGGTGGCAAGGACACGCACACGGGGGAAGGACATGATCGTTTCCGTACAAGGCGGCAGCGCCGCGGTGCCTGCATGGTGCGCGGGGCGGGCGCGGCGTTCCGCTCAGAATGCGCGGCGAAACGCTCGCGGTGCGCTCAGCTGTTGCCGATCGCTGTCGGGTCCAGCCCGTAGCGCGCGGCGAAGCGCTTGCTGAAACTGCCCGGCGAGCGGTAGCCGACCCGCGCGGCCACGGTCTTGAGTGGCAGTTGGGTGGTGTAGAGCAGGTTCATGGCGTGGGCCAGGCGCGCATCGGCGATCAGCTCGCGCACGCTGGACTGCTCGCTGGCCAGGCGCCGCCGCAGGGTGGCGCCGCTGAGACCGAGCTGGTCTTCGAAATCGCGCGATTGCCAGTCGCGTTCGGGCTGGGCCGCGATCAGGTCGCGGATGCGTTCGCCCAGGCTGGGCTCGGGTGGCACCAGCAGGCTGCCGTGGCCGCGCCGGCAGAACGCCAGCACCAGCGAGGCCAAGGCCAGGCGGGCTTCGGTGTACTGGGCGTGCTCCAGTGCCTGGCGCCATTGGCGCAGGGTGTCGGCATGGTCGTGCAGCGACAGTCTGGCCAGTGCGTCGCCGGCCTCGGGCAGCGGCTCGTTCCACAGCACGCGTGCGGCCGACAGCGCTTCGGCGCACAGCGGCACGATCGCGCTGAGGTACAGCCCGCTTTGCGGATCGGGCGTGTTGACCACGTCGATCCGGCAGCATCGGGTGATCAGGAACAGATCGCCGGGCACCAGCTGCAGGGTCTGGTGCGCGGTGCGCACCTGCTTGCGCCCCTGCAGCAGGATGGCGAACTGCGGTTGCGGAATGTCCACCGACTGGGCGCCGTGTTCACGGCGGGCGGTGATGCAGGCATACCCGCCCGCGCGCTGGCAGTCGGCAAGGCTGGCCATCTCGGCCAGCAGCGGATCGGGGGTAACGGGCATGTCCATGAGGATGCAGTATCGGCCAAGCGGCCGCGCCATGCTGCTGCCACGCGCCGGGCCAACGCACGCAAGCCAGGCGGCGGGCATGGCAGGCGGTCAAGTCCCATCCAATAGGATGCAGAAAACCGTCACGGTGGCATGACGGCCGGAACCGCCACCCTATACTGCGCCCTTGCGATGCGGGGCGATCAGCCCCACATCCCCGTCCAGTCCAGAATCCCTGCGAGCCTCCCCTTGTCGAGCCCCAGCCACGTCGCCGAGACGCCGATCACCGACCGTAATGAACTGGTCGCCACGTTGGCCTCCGGCGAAAAGCCCAAGGCGCAGTGGCGCATCGGCACCGAACACGAGAAGTTCGGCTTCCGGCTGGACGACCTGCGCCCGCCCACCTTCGATGGCGAGCGCGGCATCGAAGCGCTGCTCACCGGGCTGACCCGCTTCGGCTGGGCGGCGGTGCAGGAGAACGGTCGCACCATCGCGCTGCTGCGTGACAACGCGTCGGTGACGCTGGAGCCGGCCGGGCAGCTGGAACTGTCGGGCGCGGCGCTGGAAAGCATCCACCAGACCTGTGTGGAAACCGGCACGCACCTCAACGAGGTGGCGCAGGTGGCGGCGGAGCTGGAGCTGGGCTTCCTGGGCATGGGCTTCCAGCCGAAGTGGACGCGCGAAGAGATGCCGTGGATGCCCAAGGGTCGCTACCGCATCATGCGCGACTACATGCCGAAGGTGGGTTCGCTTGGGCTGGACATGATGACGCGCACCTGCACGGTGCAGGTGAACCTGGATTACGCCACCGAAGCGGACATGGTGAAGAAGTTCCGGGTGTCGCTGGCGCTGCAGCCGATCGCCACGGCGTTGTTCGCCGATTCGCCGTTCACCGAGGGCAAGCCGAACGGTTACCTGAGCTACCGCTCGCACATCTGGACGGATACGGACGCGGACCGTACGGGCATGCTCGACTTCGTGTTCGAGGATGGCTTCGGTTACGAGCGTTACGTGGATTACCTGCTCGATGTGCCGATGTATTTCTCTTACCGCGATGGCGTGTACCACGATGCCAGCGGGCAGAGCTTCCGCGATTTCATGGTGGGCAAGCTGCCGGTGCTGCCGGGCCAGCTGCCGACGCTGCGCGACTGGTCGGACCACATGACCACGGCGTTCCCGGAAGTGCGCTTGAAGAAATACCTGGAAATGCGCGGGGCCGATGGGGGCCCGTGGGCGCGGCTGTGTGCGCTGCCGGCGTTCTGGGTAGGGTTGCTGTACGACGATGCGGCGCTGGATGCGGCCTGGGACCTGGTGCGTGACTTCAGCCTGGTGGAGCGCCATGCACTGCGCGATGGGGTGCCGAAGCATGCGCTGAACCTGCCGTTCCGCGGTGGCACGGTGCGCGACCTGGCGGCCGAGGCGTTGAAGATCGCTGTTGCTGGCCTGAAGCGGCGCGCGGCGCGCAATGCGGACGGCCAGGATGAAAGCCACTTCCTGGACGTGCTGCAGGAGATCGTGGCGTCGGGCATCACGCCGGCCGAACGCAAGCTGGCGCTGTACCACGGCGAGTGGAACCAGAGCGTGGACCCGGTGTTCAAGCAGTTCGCGTACTGAACCCCGAAAAAAAACCCCGGCCAGGCCGGGGCTTTTCTTCTACATCATGCCGCCAACGTTGCCATGTCGATCACGAACCGGTAACGCACATCGTTTTTCGCCATGCGCGCCCAGGCTTCATTGACGGTCTTGATGTCGATCACTTCCACGTCGCTGACGATGTTGTGTTCGGCACAGAAATCCATCATTTCCTGGGTTTCGGCCATGCCGCCGATCGCCGAGCCGGTCACGTGCTTGCGGCCGAAGATCACGCTGGAACCCATCAGTGGCGGGTCCAGCTCGGTGATCACGCCCACCAGGCACATGGTGGCGTCGCGCTTGAGCAGCTGCATGTACGGGTTGGTGTCGTGGCTGACCGGGATGGTGTTGAGCAGGAAGTCGAAGCTGTTGGCGTGGGCCTTCATCTGCGCCGGGTCGCGCGAGACCAGCACTTCGTCTGCGCCCAGGCGCTTGGCATCAGCACCCTTTTCCGGGGTGGTGGTGATCATCACCACGGTGGCGCCCATGGCCTTGGCGAACTTCACGCCCATGTGGCCGAGGCCACCCAGACCGATCACGCCGACCTTCTGGCCGGGGCCGACGTTCCAGTGGCGCAGGGGGGAGTAGGTGGTGATGCCAGCGCACAGCAGCGGGGCGGCCGCCTTCAGGTCGAGCGTGTCGGCGACCTTCACCACGAAGCGCTGTTCAACCACGATGTGGTCGGAGTAGCCGCCGAAGGTGAGCTGGTCGCTGCCGCGCTCCTTGCTGTTGTAGGTGTAGGTCGGGCCCTTTTCGCAGTACTGCTCCAGGTCGTGGTCGCAGGCGTCGCAATGGCGGCAGGAGTCGACCATGCAGCCGACGCCGGCGAAGTCGCCGACCTTGAAGCGGGTGACGTTGGCGCCGACTTCGGTGACCCGGCCGATGATTTCGTGGCCGGGCACCATCGGGAACTGGGCGCCGCCCCAGTCGTCGCGGGCCTGGTGCAGGTCGGAGTGGCAGATGCCGCTGTAGAGGATCTGGATGCGGACATCGTCGGCACCGACCGGGCGGCGCTCGAAGGAGAACGGCACCAGGGGCGCGGTCTGGTCATGCACGGCATAGCCATGGGCGAGGGACATGGAGATATCCTGGGATTTATGGAAAGGCGCTTTACAATACGCCCGCTATCCATCGGTATACAGTCAGGATATCGGCATGATTCATCAAGGCAGACTGCACAATCGTGGCTACTGACAACCTGACCCACCTGGCCGCGTTCGCGGCGGTCGCCCGCCACCGCAGCTTCCGCCGTGCCGGGGCGGAGCTGGCGCTGTCGACCTCGGCGGTGAGCTACGCCATCCGCGCGCTGGAAGAGCGGCTGGGGGTGGGTCTGTTCCACCGCACTACCCGCAGCGTGGCGCTGACCGAGGCCGGGCAGCGGCTGCTTGATCGCCTGCAGCCGGCGCTGGGCCAGGTGCATGACGCGCTGGAGGAGATGAACCACTTCCGTGCAGCGCCGGCCGGGCTGCTGCGCATCAATGCCACCCGCGCGGCGGTGCATACCGAGCTGGGCCCGCGCCTGGCGCATTACCTGCGCGCGCACCCCGATGTACGGCTGGAGGTGGCGCAGGACGATGGGCTGGTGGATATCGTGGCCGAGGGCTACGACGCGGGGGTGCGGCTGCATGAGTTCGTACCCGAAGACATGGTGGCGGTGCCGCTGGGGCCGCCGCTGCGCGGGCTGATCGTGGCATCGCCGGCCTACCTGCAGGGCCGGGCGGTGCCACTGCACCCGCGCGAGCTGGCGGAGCATGAGTGCGTGCGCTTCCGCTTTGCCAGCGGCCATCTGTACAAGTGGCAGTTCGAGCGCGATGGACAGACGCTCGACATCGATGTGCCGGGCCGGCTCACGCTCGGGGATCAGCACACGATCCTGCAGGCGGTGCTGGACGGCCTGGGCCTGGCCTACGTGCTGGAGGATGCGGCGCGCCCGTACCTGGACGACGGCCGGCTGGTGGCGGTGCTGGAAGACTGGAGCGAACCGTTCGCCGGCTGGGTGCTGTACTACCCACGCCAACGGCAGATGTCCTCGGCATTGCGCGCGTTCGTGGATATGCTGCGCGAGCGCGATTGAGGGACGCGCGGGCGGCGTGCTAGCGTCGCCTGCATTGCATGGGGACATGGATGTCGATGAACCGCACGATCGTACTCTTGATCATTCTGGGCCTTGCCGGCGGCCTGCTGCACGCCAGAAAGACCTTCTTCCCGTCGCGCGCGGAACGGGCGCGCGCAGCAGAGGTGATGCCGGTATCGGTATCGGTCCCGCCCGCGCAGACCGTGCGCGGCCCGGCGGTGGACGTCTACGGTCGCGATGGCTGTGGCTACACCCGGCGCATGCTGGCCGACCTGCAGGCAGCCAACGTGCCAGTGCGCTACTACGATATCGACCTGCCTGCCGTGGAAGCGCAGTTCCATTCGCGCTTCAAGCATGAAGGCATCATGCGCGATGGCGGTTACGAGCTGCCGGTGGTGGCAGTGGCCGACCAGTCGTTGGCCCGGCCGGAACCGGCATCGGTCATCTACCGCTTTCGCTCGCGTTGAACGCAATCCTGCTCGGCGGCTGCTGATCCCTTCGCAGCCATTGCCAGGGAATCGTAGAGCCAGGCCCTGCCTGGCTGCCACGCCTTTCCGCCGACGTGGGCTACTTCACCGTGAGCGTCGACGACATCGACGGCGATATCTATTTCGGTCGCGCCGGTGTGGAATGGTTCCCCTGGGAGCGCACCGGCTTCACCCTCGACTACACCTACACCCGGATCGAGGCAGACGCCGACAAGGACAGCTACAGCGGCAACGCCGACTTCAAGGACGCAGGCCTGCGGCTTGGATTCGTGTATCGGTTCTGAGGCGGCCGCGGCGGTCACTACTGCGCGAAGTCGGTTGATTCACTCAGTGCACGCCAACGTTCGCGCTCGGCCAATCGCGCGGCATCGGCCGCACTGATCGCAGCGAACGCGTCGCTGCCAAGTGCCAGCCTCAGTGGCGGCGCATCCAGGGACGCCAAGGCGAGCAGGACCTGCGCTGCACGGGCGGGGTCACCTGGCTGCTGTCCGTCGTAGGCGCGTTGTCGGCGGGCGGCGGCGCCCACCACGGCATCGTAGTCTGCGCGACCTTCCTCCAGGGACGTCGATGGACCGGCAAAGTCTGTGCGGAATCCG